>JAJXUF010000037.1 GCA_021783175.1 Pseudomonadota bacterium | reverse complement strand
TGTTGAAGGCTGGTATGCGACGCCGGGACCCAATGGAAATACCAATTCCTCGACGCAATCGGTTGAGGGGCCCACCAATCAATGGTTCCCCCAGCAAATCATATGGAAGTCAAACTCGAGCTATTCCACCACCACAGACGGCAGCCTTGACTGGTTTGTCAATGGCCAACACGTTGCCTCTCTCCCCATGCTGGCGTGGCCAGGCGGGCCCACGTGGTATTGGGATGTAGGCGATACCTCAAAGAGTATGAACTTCTCTACCATTCGCCATCTGTACATACAGGGCATATTTGAGAACGAACCCGCGTTCCCTTGGAACGGCACGGCATTCGCGATGGCCGACGTATATGTGGACAATTCCTGGTCGCGAGTCATGATCGGAAATGCGCCGACATGGAGTGGAAACACCGTAACGGATATCGAGATTCCGACAAGCTGGACGGATAGCTCTATAATCGTGGATCTACACAATGACTCGCTGCCGAGTATCAGCGGCGCTTACCTCTACGTGGTTGATTCGAACGGGAATGTAAACGCGAACGGTTTTCCGCTTTGCGCATCGTGCCCCTTGCCGGTGCAAAACCTGAAAGCCAAGTAACGGCGTGGGTGATTGAGCACATCAAATGCGGTAACGTTGGGGCTACCGCAGAAGCCCCAACACTGGGTGCCGTTAGTCCCATGTTTACGCATATAGTGCCGAAGGGAATCGACGCAACTACGTTGGGCTGTCGATTATTTCGCGCGACGTGAGTTTCACTTGCTGTTTCGTGACATACGTGTTCAAACCGTCTATGAACATTCGCTTGACACACCCATAATATCGCTTTCGCTACCCAATACCACCATAGCCCGCGTTCATCGCTACACTGACAGCCGGAGTTGTCCCGCAGTCGGGTCATCTGGCGACCTCACGGGCAGGTTAAATTCGAAGCTAGTGGGAAAGCGCTCGAGTCGCCAATCTTGATCACCGCCGCAATTTGCGTATGCGTTACTACCGCCGGGAAAATGACGCAACATAATCGGGGAACCGGTATGTAACGGGTTCCTGTTGCGCCGGGGAAAACTCAAAGATTCTTTCTGAAATATATGTCCGCGCGTCCGCCAGGCAAGTCGCGGTTCGAGCAACCGCGCAAACCATCAGAACTTGTAGAGGTCAAGTCGCCGCGAAATGCGACTGGTGACTCCGTGAGGCAATGCCAACGACTCAAACACTGCGAGGTCTTTGAACGATGGCCAACGATAACTTCGTCAGTTGCTAGTTGCGGAGCAAGCTGACCTGGTGTTGTTACCTGCCGATTGAATCTGACGCCACTGATGTACCGATCACTTGGATAGTCAGGCGCCGTTCCTGTCCCGCAGGGCCGAGGGAACGGTTTCACGCGGACGTAATGAATTTTTGGGAATATAGGGGTGATATTCTTTAGGTTTTGCTCGTCGACATCTAAAGGAGCTCCATTTGGTGCAGCACAAGGCCATGCGCGAGCTCATTCACCGATCATGTCCATTGGGTCGGGCCAGGTCAATTGTGATCAGGCAATAGCGATCAGATGCACAATGCACTTGAAGGCGCCGGCCGTTGCAGACATCCCTAACACAAAGGGATAGCGGACAATTCGTCAGTATTGCGCGAGCGAGGGGCCAATTGAATAAGAATTGCAAGCCTGACTAGTCCTCGCCACGCTTATCGATCAATAGAATAAACTGTGATCGCATTGGCGCTGCGCTGAAAGAGCGCGCAGCGTGGCAATCTGCTGGCCAGTCGGTAGAGCTGCGGGTTCAGCTGAATATTGAACAAAGCGCCATGCCGACTTGTCACCTGGCAGTTTGGTGCGCTGTTCTGGCAGCACAAGGTCGACACATGTCATAATCACCAATTCGCGCGGGTTAATCTGTGATTTTACGCAGTTTAGCGAATTGCCAGTTGTGACGCGGGCAGGCAGAGGGATCAATTAGAACGAGGAAATATCTTGATGAACGTAAAAATAATTTCCTGCTGGTTTGCGACTTCGTATGGCGCCTATTCTGACGGACTGCGACAGGCGCTTGAGCGCCGCCTAAAAGCGGAAGTAGGAATTGTCACTTCGAATTGCGGATGTGGCGATCCGGTGGAAGTGCGGCGCCAGTTTCAGGATAAGCGCTGCGATTATTTCGAGTTTCCGCACATAAATTATTTTAAGTCGGAAAATCCAATCAAATACCATGTACGCAATGTCGCGCGGAATCTAATTTATTGGCAGCGGGCAAAACGTTATCAGCAGCGATCCGCTGCAGCGGATGTTATTCATTTCCAGCAGACCTTGAATGCCTATGGCTCAGTTGCGCTATATAACTGGCTTGATCTGCCCTCGACGGCGGCGCGGGTGGTTACGGTGCACGAGCTGGATCCTTATCAGATGGATTTTCCGAAGTTCATCATGAAGTATAATCAGGCTGACAGAATCATCGTCCATACGCACGAAATGAAGGATGAGCTCGTGGGCTTTGGAGTCGACAGCGAACGAGTGGATATCGTGGGATACGGAGTCGAGATCAGGCCGGTTTCCGATATGGCGAGACAGGGTATCATTTTTTATGGCGGTCACAGGATCCACAGCGGAAAGGGACTGGAAACCCTTTTTAAGGCCTTGGTGCTCGTCAAGGAGCGCATGGGGCAGGACGCGCCGTTACTGAAGATCCACGGCCATTACGGCGAAACAACGCCGGAGTTTGGGTTGCGTTGCGCGCGTGAGGTCGGGGTCGAAAACGGTATTCAATGGCTCAATCAGATCAGCTACGACGCGGCCATTGCTGAATATCAGAAATCCCTTTTGTGTGTCCTGCCGTACACGGGTAGTTTTGCCGGCCTTCCGGCAGTGACTGCAATGGCAAACGGAGTTCCGGTAATTGGAACCCGGCGGGCGGGACTTCCCGATCACTTAGGTGAAGCTGGAACCTGGGTTGAGGAGAATGATCCGCAGGGGCTTGCTGAAGCGATTGTCGGGCTTTTGAAGGATGATTCGCGCAGGCGGGAAATTGCCGCCATGGGGCGACAGCGGGCCGAATCGCTGCTTCTTTGGGATGTGATAGCGCAAAGGACGATTGAGGTCTACAACAAGGCTTTAGCGGTCAAACAAAAGGGACCCAAAGACCGTCAACGGCTTTAGGTGACTAGAAGCCGGTTCTTCGAGGAATGTATGCGACAGATCGATCCTGGGCGATCTGATTGATATCGGGGAGCAGCTTGATTGGACACGGCTGGCGACAATGGGGAGGGGTTGTCGCAAACTCGCGAAGCAGGTTCTTCGGGGAAAAATGGTGAGCGGCTGGGACAAGAGAGGTCCGCGTGCATAGCGTGCGGTACAGAACAAGCAACTGGTTCAACGCACACCGCGGTGGCCAGTCCGAAAGCTCCAGAGAGAGTAACTAACCAGTGACCTTTCAGTTTGAGCATGGCGACTACATCGTAGACCTGTTTGATGATCCCAACCGATGCGAGAAATTTGAGGCTTCGCTTTCGAAGAGCGGAATTACATTGCCGTTTCCTCAGCGCTGCGCATGGTTATCCCGGCAGCGTGGGGGAAAATTTCTCTTCTTTGCCGTCTTCACTCGCAACGGAACTGCAGCAAATGGTTTGGCATTAGCATCCAGCCCGAGCCGAGCTCTGCCTGGGCATGTCACTCTTTTGGCGGAAAGAATCCGACCGACTGACAATGGAAGCTTGGAAGCCGAGCTGCACGCGCTGGCGGAATATGGAAGGCATCGTCGGCGCATCCTTCGCATCCACCTGGAAATGTTGAGCAGGAATCCGGAGCTGAGGGATCGCATTGCGCGTGGCGCAGATGGGCTCGGGTTCAGGCGGCGCGAAAAGCCGAGGATGTATGCCAGAACAATTGTCGTGGATTTAAGTCCAGAGATTTCCGAGATCTTTTCCTCGCTGCATTCCACTGCGCGTCGCCACATTCGTTCAGTCGAAAAGAACAACCTAGTGCTTCTGCCTGTGGCGGATGCTGTATATGCTCAGCGAATGTCTGATCTATTGCGAGAGACTATGGCGCGTACCGGGGGGCATCAGGAGCAACATGACTGGCCCGCGATCATCAAGCTGTCGATGGATCGCCCGGACCTGTCGCGAATTGCCGGCTTGTTTCGAGAACCCGTCCGTGATCCTAATTCCCTCTTGGCCTTTGCCTGGGGGAGAAATAATGGGGATGATGTCGATTACAATATCGCGGCATCTACCCGGGAGACGGACATCAAGGCGCCGCTGGGTTATGCCGTAGCCTGGGATCTGATCTGCTGGGCAAAAAACAGTGGCGCATCCTGGTTCGATTTTGGAGGAATCAGCGCTGGTAGTCATGCCAGCGATGATCCGCTGGGTGGTATCTCTGATTTCAAGCGCTACTTCAGCAAGCAATTGGAAACGGTTGCGGAGGAGTGGGTTCTGGAACCCCATCCCGTTCGGGCGCGCATCGCCAGCGCGGTGAGTAGTACGGCCGCGCGGCTGCAAAGAAGTCTTAGGCCCAAAGGAAATGGGCACTGATAATTGATCCGATGTGTATCCCGCGAACTGGTCATCCAAACTGAAGTTAACCTTATTCAATCTGATGAATTGGCGCCGATTTTGTAATATCTCGGTAGGGCTGTCGCGGAAGGCGAAATGCGCGCCGAACGATGACAAATTTTGTGGATCAGGTGCATTGATTTGCGCGCGAAATGCCGCGATTGAGTTGTCTCGCCAAGAGCTTATGATGGTGACTTCGCGGGTAATCACGCTGGTACAGCATGGGGCATTTCCGTTGACAGGAGATGCGGCGCCGCAGCGGAAAGATTATGCATTTTGATCTTGCAGAGAGGGGCAGCGGTGTGAAGTGCGGCCGGCCTCGGGTATTCCGTATGGGCTCGTACCGCCATAAAGGTGATTGGGTTGCACTGTGAAAATCGGTTCATTTATTAAGGGCAGAGATAATAACTACAACTTTGTGCGTCATGTTGCAGCCGCTATGGTTATCTTTACGCACAGCTACGGTCTGACCGGACATGGGTTAAATGAACCACTGATGCATCTGATTGGGCAATCCTTCAGTTACTTTGCCGTCAATTCATTCTTTGTGTTGAGTGGATTTCTTATTACAGCCAGTTGGTTGAACAGCGAAAGCCCGTCGATATTTATTGCGTCCAGGATAACCAGGATTTTTCCTGCATTGTGGGTATGCGTGTTCTTGTGTCTGTTCGTGGTCGGGCCACTGTTCACAAATCTCAGCTTGCAGGACTATTTTTCCGGACGCGATTTCTTCGTGTTTGCTGCGGAAAACTCTACATTACTGCTTCGCGGCGTTTACCACTATTTGCCCGGAGTCTTTACGAATCCGGCAATATTTCTCGATCACTCCGTGAACGTGTCTCTGTGGACACTGCCCATCGAGCTCAAAATGTATCTGGCGGTATTGCTTTTGGGCCTGATCGGGATGTTCCGATTCCCAAAGGTTGTGGTTTTTTTGTACGCGATCCTTGTTTCGGTTCATTGGTTTTCCGTCAGCGACAGCGAGTTGTATCGCTTGGGCGCGTATTTCGCGGGTGGAATGATCTTTTACCTTTACAGGAATCAAATCCCGCTGTCCTACAAGATCGCTGCGCTGCTGCTGGTGTTCAACGCCGCCGGATACTGGTTTTCGCGAGTTGTCGGTTCTGATATTCAGACCATCGTACTTCCCTATCTTGTCCTTACGCTTGCGTATCTTCCTAAGGGATTTATCCGACAATTTAATCAGATGGGGGATTATTCGTACGGTCTGTATATTTTTGCGTTTCCGATTCAGCAGATTTTGATCAATGTCGGCATTCGCGATACTGCACTGCATATAGTTCTGTCATATTTTCTCACGTTGATGGTTGCCGTTCTTTCCTGGCATTTCATTGAGTCTCCGGCGCTTAAAAAACGGGGAGAAGTGGCATCGTTTTTCAAAGATGGAGCTGAGCAGGTCAAGCGTGGAATTGTGAACCTTCGTAGAAGGTAACCTACGGTGGCATGCGCTTTTGTTGTTCGCGACAGGCGAGACAATCGGTGATATTTGGTGTTTTTTGCGAAATGCGGGTGCAATGTGAATAACTCCCAAAGATTTACCACCTTAGACGGTATACGAGGTGTTGCCGCAATCTCTGTAATGCTTTTCCACTACACACAAGACACAACGCACCCGATACTGCAAAACGCGTCGCTAGCCGTTGACATTTTCTTTTGTTTAAGCGGATTTGTACTGGCGTATTCTTATTCGACAAAGCTAAAGGGCAGTTTAAGTACCTTTGGATTTCTTAAGAAGCGCCTGGTAAGACTTTATCCGATGTATACCATTGGACTAGCTATTGGTTTGATTGCGTTGATTGCCAAGGTTCTCAGCGCGCAAACAAATCTGAGTCTAAATAACGCATTGGAATCGGCCATCAGCAATTTATTCTACATACCCTATATCCACTCGTTTTATATCAAGATTGGAAATGCGAAAATTGCATCAGCCATCTTCCCGCTCAATGATCCGGCATGGTCATTGTTTTTTGAATTGATGGTGAACATATTTTTTGCTCTTGTAATATTTTTTCCAGAGCCGTTGGGCGATCCTCTTTTGTTGGCTGTCGTTTCTGGGCTGGCGCTTGTGGCGTACTCTGCATTAACGCATATTGGAGAAGGGGGCTGGGGCGCAAGTAATTTCATTGGAGGCATTCCGCGAACCTGGTTTGGTTTCTTTTCGGGTGTTCTGCTGTATGAATTTAGCGACAAAATTAAGAACAGGGTGCCAAACATCAATCCGGTTCTATTGCTGGCGACAACGCTTGGGATTTTTCTAATTCCAACTGATAACAACATGTGGTTAAAGACATGGCTATTAAGCGCCTTGGTGGTCGTGCCCGTTATCGTTGCTTTTGGCTCGACGTCACAAACTGACAATAGCCAAATTAATTATGTGGCCGGTTACCTGGGCTGGATTTCATATCCACTCTATTGTGTGCACTTTCCCATTTACTCTCTGTTTACCACCATTACCAATAATAGGAATTACGGAATAAGCGGAGTAGTGATATGCAGTCTGGTATCTTGGGGGGTAGCGCATTATTCATCAAAGCTTATTGAGGAGCCGGTGCGAGGGTGGTTAAGCGGAAAGTAATTTCTAGTGTTCTGCTGTTGGCGTGCCCGCGCACGCACTCTCGGGTGTTCGGGCGTGCATTTTGGCCCCAGTTCAAAAAGCGGGCTGGCGCATGCCGGTCATTGTGCAGTCTTCAGCGGATCGAAAGGCGAGCTATACCAGCCAGTGACGCGATCGCGGTTGAAATAGACCTTTGAAGAACCATAATCCCATTCACGATCGGATTCCCGAAGAGGCCTGCCTTGGATTGCCCGGACTTGCGCTTTCGTTGAACCCACTGAGATGGACGTTAACTGGGAACTGGGAATTGAAGCGGTGAGGTCTACCTGCAACGGGTTGTCGGGATCATTTTTCCAGCGTATCACGGCCCCGTTGGCGAAATAGACTTTGGATTTGCCGTAGTACCAGGCATCGTGCGAGATTCTGGTCGGGCTTCCCTGTATTTCGAGGACTTGTTCGCGACTGGAACCGATTGTAAAAGTCCTGCCGTCACCGGGCAGTGTCTTGGGCGCCTGTTGAGCGTCAGACTCAGACCTCGTTATGACCGGCGCAGGCAGCTGGGCTGGGATGTCTTGCTGGGATTTTGTAGCGGGCGAGGGTGGCCGCCAAACGACATATGCCAACCAGAAAACCAAACTAATCAAAACTAATCTGAATAGGCGGTAGCGCTTGGGCTTGGCAGTTGGGCGCGGATGCTCCCAGTCCAGGTCAAACCCATCATGCTGATCGGGGGGTAAATGATCCTGTGCTGGATGCATGCCAGGCTCGCCCCATGATTGGGGCGGCGACGTTGCGGGCGAAGCCGGCAAGTCACTCGGCAGATACCCGAATGCATCCCGGTAGCGCGATAGATTTTCAAAGGCCTTGTTGATTTCCTTTAATTTTTCTTCGGCCAGAGCCTTCTTTTTAGGTTCTTGCTGGTATCTATCCGGATGCCACTGCCGTACCAGCTTCCGATATTCAGTGCGCAATTGGGGCCAGGTGCACCCAGGCTGAATACCAAGGGTCTGATAACAGCCTATATATTCATTTTTCATTCGGTTTGCAGCTGTATTCGATACAAATACGCGGGACCTCCGCAGGCCTATCTTGACGGATCCCGTACGTAACTCGACGCATCAAACTATGGAAAGCTCCTGCGCGGGATGGTAACCGACATGGAAGGCGGCTTCAAATGATTCGCCTGATGACGCAGCTAGCTAATATATTTCAGGTTTCGGATGAATTTGGCTGCGACATCTTGGGTGATTTACCCAAAGATCGGCCGAGCAAAAAAATCATCAGCCTGGACCCCGTAGCAGGCCATTCAGGGTTGATCGGATCCCCAGCCCAAGCCGCTTCCTGCCGTCTATCTGGACTAGGCTATCGCCTGTCGCTTAGACAGGGTAAACTTGGCGCCAGTGGGGTTATAGCGATTCTAGGCAGGGCGTGCCGGAAACTTGATGGCGGCTGCAGTTGTCGCATGGTCAGTGAATCGGCAACAAGACCCATGGCCGGGCCGGCCAACCACCGCAGGGCTGCAAATCAACAAGGACCAAAGAAAAGGTAGGGGGTGTGGTGAGAATTTTTCGCTTTTTCAGCGTACTAATTTTGCTTTCGTTGATTGCCGCGTGCTCCACTGGACCCAAGGTGGTCAAGCCGCAAGCATTTGCCGGCGTCAACAACGAATTCACACAGAGCGGCGATTATAAGATCGGCGTTGATGATCGTATTGAAGTCTCGGTGTGGCGCAATCCGGATCTCTCAGTAACGGTACCGGTCAGACCCGACGGCAAGATTTCTGTTCCCCTGATTGGCGACGTTCAGGCGGGTGGCCTTACCGCCGAGCAAGTGGCTAGTGACGTAAAGCAAAAGCTGTCATATTACGTTCGTGATCCGAATGTTACCGTAGTGGTAACTCAGCTGAGAAGCCACGAATTTCTCTCTCGCGTCCGCGTTACTGGGGCGGTGCGCAAGCAGATTTCGATCCCTTGGCGAGAAGGAATGACAGTTCTGGATGCGGTGCTTGAAGCTGGCGGACCAAATGATTTTGCTGCGGTCAATGGCACCAAGATTTACCGAAAAACCGGAAAGACTGTCATCGTAATTCCCATCAAGCTCGGTGCAATTCTGAATGAAGGTCGGCTGGGCACGAACATCCAGCTCGATCCCGGCGATGTTGTAACCGTCCCGGAAAGAATGTTCTAGACGCCCGAACGAGAATCACCAATGGATTTACCATTTGAAAAACTAGTCGGAATGATGGCGCGCGAAGCTTTCGTGCGCCGCAAGGTCGTCATTTCGCTTTTCATTCTGGCAACGCTCACTTCCATTATCGTAGGGCTGATGTGGCCGTCGCGCTACACCTCGTCCACGACAATCCTTGTCGAAGATAAGAATATCATTCAGCCGCTGATGCAGGGCACGGCGGTTGACACTGTGGCCAATGACCGGGCAAGCATCGCGCGCGAGGTGATATACGGTCACCGGATAATGAACCAAATCGCGCATGATGCTGGCTGGATTAATGCTAACTCGACGCCGAAAGAGGAGGCAGATGTTATCCAAAACATTCTCATACCCGCAACGCAGGTCACCCATGTCGGCGATAACAGGAATCTTATCAAGATCCAGTACAGCGACAGCAATGCAAAACGCGCATTTTTGACTGCTAAAGAGCTTGCCGATCTGTTTATTTCCGCGACACTTCAGGCCAAGGCCAAGGAAAGCGAAGATGCGTTCAATTTCATCGACCAGCAGGTGCAGCAATATCGCGCGAAACTCACAACCGCTGAGGACGCGCTGAAAAAGTTCCAATCCGCCAATCTAACAGCGCGACCGGGAAGTGAAGGAGAGATTGGCAGAAACCTTAACACCATTCAGGACAAGATTGACGCCACGAGCGAATCGCTGAAAGAAGCCGAAATACAGGAAAATTCCCTCAAGAAGCAACTGTATGGAGAGGCAACGGCGACGGCAGAGTTCTACCGTGAAGGGCAATACCGTGCGAGCATTGCCAAACTTCAGTCCCGACTCGCCACGCTGCGTCTGAATTATCAGGATACGTATCCTGATATCGTACACATCAAGCACCAGATTGCGGATCTTGATGCTGAAATCCAGAAGGGTAGGGAACAAGCCCAGACTGCCAAGGCCAGCGGTCGGCGGCCAGAACTGAGCACGAGCCTGGTGGACAATCCGTTGTATCAAAAACTGCGCCAGGAGCTTTCTCAGACGCAGACGCTGATTGCCACGCTCAGAACCCGCTTGGCTGACTACCAGCAGCTTCTGGCGAAAGAGCTAAAGCTTGGTCGCGAAGTCCATGGCGGCGAGGCGACGCTGGCTGAGTTAACTCGCGACTACACCGTGAATCGGGACATATATCAAGACCTGCTGCGGCGAAGAGAGAATGCCCGGGTCACCATGAATCTTGATAAGCAAAAGGAAGGTCTGACTTTCCAGATCCAAGACCATGCCATGCTTCCGCTTGAGCCGGAAGGATTGCGCTTTGCCGATTTTATTATTGTTGGCCTGTTTGTTGGCCTGGTGCTGCCGGTTGGTCTTCTGTTCGCAAAGATCAAGCTTGACCCGCGTATTTGCGACGACGCGGTAATTTACGAAAAGCTCAGAATTCCGATGTTGACCGTGGTTCCACACTTGTTTTCGCCGTCTGAGGCCAAAGGCATTGTGCGCAGCGTTCGTCTACTAACTGTGGCCACCCTCGCTGACCTGATCATTATCATCGGCGTGTCAGCGCTCAAGCTTTCAGGGGTGATCTGATCGTGAGCAAAATCGAAGACGCCCTAAAGAAGGCGCAAATTGTCAGGCCTACGCGGGGAGCGGGCCAATCTTTGGCGCCCGGGCGGCAGCTTGCTCGCACTCAGTCTAGTCAGATCGCTGGTCTCGAAAGTCGTGCACATGTGCGCGACGAGATTGCGCGTATGGCCGACCCAGAGCTGATCGGAGGGCAGGAGCTCGCGGAAAACAAGATTATCTTTCCGGATATGCGTGATAGCCGGATCGTGGATGCGTTCCGTGAATTGCGTACCAAGATTATACAGAAGGGTGGTTCGGGAAATCTGGTGCTATTGGTAACTGCCGTGTCGGAAGGAAACGGAGGAACTTTCGTCGCGCGCAATTTAGCGGCTTCGTTCGCATTTGATGAAAGCAAGACGGCGCTTCTGGTCGACTGCAATCTGCGAAATTCGTCGCCGTTCCGGGAAGGTGCTCAGGAAATGAGCCGGGGGTTAACAGATTATCTCGAGTCAGAAGACATGTCGGTGGATAAGATCATCTACCCTGTTGGTATTCCCCGGTTGCGGCTAATTCCGTCTGGTGCGCGGCGCGAAATCCCAACCGAATATTTCACCTCGCTGAAGATGAAGCAGCTGCTTGACAGCCTGAAGCAGCGCTACGCGGAGCGCTACGTGATTCTCGATGCTCCGGCCATCACAGAGTCTGCGGACACGCGGATTCTGACCGAACTTGCTGACTACGTTCTCCTTGTCGTTCCCTATGGAAAAGTGACGCAGGCACAAATCATCGCCGCAGCCAGAGCAATCGGGGCGCAAAAACTTGCCGGCGTTGTGTTTAACAATCGCCCGCGGATACTCGGTATATCGCGAGAGATGTTGTCATGGAAGGGATTGAAACAAGGCGTTGCGTGTCTTTTCGGGCGTAGGCCTGATGCGTGACGAGGTTAACGATGCGGCGGAGAAAAGAAACAACGGTACCAGGCAGCTTCTAGTTCTGGGTCTGTTGTCAGTTGTGTTGCCAGAGGTGTCGATGGCAGCGAACGTCGGTTATGGTCTGAGTTACAGCGCCACGCACAGCGATAATATAACGCTGGCAAACACGAATCCGACACCCGATTGGCTTAGCAGCACGCAGGCGCAAGTTGCCTGGCAGGATAACGATACTCCGACGGTAGCAGCAAGGCTCTACTCGCAGCTGCGGTTTGACGAATACGCGAGACATACGTACGACCGTCAGACCTATTTTCTTCTCAATTCGGCGGCAACCTGGCTGGTCACACCGGCGTTTAGCTGGACTGGGGAAGACTACTACGGTCAGGTGCCCATCAACCCGTTTGTCAGCAATACGCCAAACAATTTGGAAAACGTGAATGTATTCACGACTGGTCCGAACTGGGCAGTGCAGATGGATCCGCTGAACACGCTTGAACTTGGCGCCCGTTACAGCAACTTTTATTCCGATACGGGGGCCAACGGTTCCAATCAAGGCGCGGCTTTTGCCGGATGGCTGTTCAAGTTTTCACCGATCACGGTACTGTCACTAAATTACCACGCACAGCATTCAACCTATACCCAGGTTGCCGGTAATGCCGGTTATGACCGGCAGGACTTGTTTTTTCGCGCGATTACGCGCCGGCCCTACGCCGCGTTAGTCACGGATCTGGGCAATACCTGGCTCAATCAGACCGGAGCGCAGCGCCTAAGTGGAGTGTACGGACGACTGCTGGCATCGCGCCAGCTGACGGAAGCCAATACATTTAGTCTGTCGGCGCAGTCAACCCTCACGGATACAACCGAGCAGGTGTTGTCAGCAGGAGGCGTGGGGCTGGTCAACACAGGCACGATTGCGACAACCGACGTGTACCGGCAGGACCAGCTGGATGTTATCTTTTCACATCTTCGGTCCTATGGCCTGGACAGCTTGCATTTCTACTCCTACCGTATGAATTACTACACGGCACCGCTTGACGAGAAGATTACAGGCGGCGATGCGACGCTGGCGTTTCCTTTATCGGCCACTTTGAGGGGGTCGGTCACCGGAAGTTACAGTCGCAGCTATCTTTATGCTACTTCGACTGTGAACTGGGATGGCATTGAGGCGGCGCAATTGACTTACCAGGCGCGCCCCAATATCTTTCTCGGATTGCTGGGTCAGCTGACGCAACGTCAAAGCACGGACGCGGCGTTCTCATATAACGAAGCAAGGTTCATGCTGAGTATCAGCTACTATAGCAATTTTTCATTGATTAATTCTGCGAGCGTTGCGCCGCCACTGATTCAGCGCGATGCAGTGGAGAGGGATTTGTTATTCAGCCGGTGAGGAATCATGTATCTTGAATTCTTTCAACTGAACGAGCACCCGTTCCAGCTAACGCCGGATTCCGAGTTCCTCTACATGAGCGAATCGCATTCACGCGCGAAAGCCTACATGGACTACACGATCTGGAACCGCGACGGTTTTGTCGTGGTTACCGGAGAGATTGGTGCCGGAAAGACAACCCTGCTACAGAAGCTTCTCTCAGAGTTTGATGAGACTGTTGCGGTCGCCAAGATTTATCAGACGCAACTGGACGAATTGCAGTTCTTGCAGGCGGTGCTGGTAGAGTTCGGCCTGAACCCATTCAATGCGAAGAAGGTCGAGTTGATGGACATGCTCAGCACCTTCTTAATCGACAGTTTTCTGCAATCGAAGC
Source organism: Pseudomonadota bacterium (assembly GCA_021783175.1). The sequence continues at coordinate 14,415 of JAJXUF010000037.1, read as the reverse complement.
AGCTAGTTCTCATTGTGGATGAGGCCCAGAATCTCGGCCCCAAAGTACTTGAAGAGATTCGCATGCTTTCCGGTTTGGAAACGCAGAAGGAGAAGATTCTTCACGTGATTCTTGTCGGGCAGCCTGAGTTGAATGACATACTCGATTCTCCTGAGATGGAGCAGCTGCTGCAACGCGTGCGTTTACGTTGTCACATATCTGCATTGTCGGAAAGCGATACCCGCGACTATATTTCCCACCGGCTGCGCGTTGCAGGGGCCGGGGACCGCAAGATTTTTGACCCGGACGTAATTCCGCTACTTTATGAATACACCGGGGGCATTCCGCGTCTGACCAACGTACTTTGTGACATGGCCCTCACATGCGCGTTTTCCGAACAGTCGAGTGTGGTGTCAACCGCGAGTGTTAGAACTGCAATCGAGGAGCTGCAGTGGAAGCCTTATGGGGAACGACTGAAGGCGCGGGCGCGTATGCAAAAGGTGGCTGGCAAGAACCGCGAATTGCGGCATCTTTTCGAGGAAAACACCAAGCAGCTCGCAAGTCTGGTAGATGGGCTCAGCAGAATAGGCGATTTTCGGCCGCTTTTGGGTGATCTTGTAGACAAGATGTCCAGAATCGAAAAGTCGCTCGAACGGCTTGCAGGCAGAGATTCGTCGTTAGCCAATCCGAAGACGGCGGTTGCGCAGAAAAGACGGGAACTGAAAAATACAAAATAAGCTGATCGGAAATCCCCTGGGATTCGGGCTGTGACCCGGGGTATCAGATCGACAGACTGGCGCGCGGTCGTTCGCCAGCAGCTTTAGAGCCGCGCTATTGCTATGCCGCAAAATACTCCCGGTACCACTTTACGAATCGTGCAATTCCGACTTCGACCGAGGTATCCGGTCGAAATCCGACCGCTGCCTCTAGTTCGCTTGTATCGGCTACGGTCGACGGCACGTCGCCATCCTGCATCGGAAGCATCTCCATAATCGCCTTCTTGCCGAGTTCCTTTTCCAGTATCTGGATATACTTCATCAGCTCGACCGGCTTGCTATTGCCGATATTGAAAACGCGATAGGGCGCATAGCTTGTTGCCGAATCTGGGTGTTCTCCAGACCATGCCGGATTTGGTTTCGCCGGACGGTCAATAACCCGGATCACTCCCTCGACAATATCGTCAATATAGGTGAAATCACGCACCATCTGGCCGCGGTTGAACACCTTGATCGGGGTGTTTTCAAGTATTCCCTTGGTGAAAAGGAACAGCGCCATGTCCGGGCGGCCCCACGGGCCGTACACGGTGAAAAATCGCAATCCGGTACAGGACAGTCCAAAAAGATGGGCGTAACTGTGCGCCATGAGCTCATTGGCCTTCTTGCTTGCGGCGTAAAGCGAAACCGGGTGATCGACGTTGTCGTGTTCCGAAAAAGGCTGTCGAGTGTTGGCGCCGTAGACCGAACTGGACGAGGCGAATACGAAGTGTTTAACCCCCGTGTGGCGACAACCTTCCAGCAGGTTTACGAAACCGACCAAATTGGCATCCACATAGGCATGAGGATTCTGCAGCGAATAACGCACCCCGGCCTGGGCCGCCAGGTTCATTACCGCATCGAATTTGTTTTCCCGGAAAAGGCGCGCCACGGCTTCACGGTCTGATATGTCTAGTTTTTCAAATGTGAAATTGGCGTGGTTAGAAAAGCGCGCAAGGCGGGATTTCTTGAGATCTACGGAGTAGTAATCGTTCAGGTTGTCGACGCCGTAAACCTTATCGCCACGTTCCAGGAGACGCATTGCGAGAGTAGATCCGATAAAGCCAGCAACGCCGGTAATCATTATGTGCATGTTTTAATTCCAGAAAATTTAAATCCAAAAACGGGAGCTTGTGAGCTGCGCATGGCCAGCGGGGTCGGCTCAACCTTCAGGCCGGTTTGGCATCATCACAGCCGCCACCAGGGAATTCCCGCGGTCGTCAGTGCATCTGTGCTGAACTGGGATTTCACGTCAATAAAGCAGCCGTGTTGCGTGAGTTTCTTGCCGAAGTCGGCCGGGTTTCGCTGAAGGAATTGCCGGTGGGCTACTGCTACCACTACGGCATCGGCGCACGGAAGTGCCTCCCAATCATACAAATCAATTGCATATTCATGCCGGGCTTCTTCCGGGGAAGGAACCGGGTCATGAACGTAAACTTCCGCGCCGTAGGATCTAAGTTCCTCGATAACGTCAATAACTCTTGAATTGCGCAGATCCGGACAATTTTCCTTGAATGTCAGGCCAAGCACGTTAACCTTTGCACCCTTGATCTGACTGCCAGCCCTGATCATTTGCTTGATGGTCTGCTCGGCGATGAATTTTCCCATGTGATCATTGATACGTCGTCCCGCCAGAATGACCTCGGGATGATAACCGAGGGTCTCTGCCTTGTACGTAAGGTAATATGGGTCCACGCCTATGCAATGGCCACCGACTAGACCCGGACGGAACGGCAAGAAATTCCACTTGGTGCCGGCCGCTTTCAGAACTTCGAGCGTATCAATTCCGATCTTTTCGAAAATAATTGCGAGTTCGTTCATCAAAGCGATATTGAGATCGCGTTGCGTGTTTTCGATCACCTTGGCAGCTTCTGCCACCTTGATGCTTGAGGCGCGATAAGTGCCGGCAGTCACGACCGAACCGTAGAGTTTGGCGACCGCCTCGAGCGTCGCGTTATCGTCGCCAGACACGACTTTGACTATCGTGGTGAGAGTATGATCTTTGTCTCCAGGATTAATGCGTTCGGGCGAATAGCCGATATGGAAGTCCCGCTTCCACTTTTTGCCCGACATTTTCTCCAGAACCGGTACGCATACCTCTTCGGTCGCGCCCGGATAGACAGTGGATTCGTAGACAACGATCGCGCCTGTCTTCATGTGTTGTCCGACTGTCTGACTGGCGCCGATCAACGGTCCAAAATCCGGCTGCCGTGCCTTATCGATGGGGGTAGGAACCGCGATGATGACGAAATCGGCCTGGGCAAGTTCCCTGGGGTCGATGGTGGGCGAAAACTTTGTCGCAGCGCGCAGCTGGTCGCTTGAAATCTCGCCGGTTGGGTCAACGAAGCGCTTATAACTTTCGACTTTGCTGTCACTCAAATCGAAGCCGATTGTGCGATATTTCTTACCGAACTCCACCGCAAGAGGGAGACCAACATATCCCAGTCCGACAACAGCAACAACACTCATTGTGTACCCCACTCAAAAACAGTGATTAATTCGGTGTTCTGCCGGCATCTAGCAGCACCGCCTCGTGCAAACAGGTATTCAACGTTTGCAAATTCAAATCGAGAACAGGAGGCGCAATTGTATCGTGGTTTTGGTCACCCTCCCCAATGCAGCGCCTGAAAATAACCCTTTTTTGTTATTTCAGCTGAAAGCTATAATGGCATAAAGCGCCAACGGCATAAAGCGCTGCCGAACTTCGATATCAGGGGTGCGGATTGCGATATTGCGGAATCGTGACAACGGGCTGCTCGCCACCGCGTGAATGCGGATGATTGACGCGGTTTTGCCTTTCTTGCCAGGACTGCGGACCATGCCTGCGGGAATGCTTGATATCGGCGCCGAACGCGGCGCGCCGGGAATGACAACAAGGAATACATAATGAAAGTTCTTGTAACTGGAGGAGCCGGATTCATCGGATCCCACCTGGTAGACCGCCTGCTGGCTGCTGGAAATGGAGTAATAGTTCTTGACAATCTCTCGACCGGAAAGCGTGAAAATCTTCCCACTGATGCGCGCGGACTGGAATTTGTTGCCGGCGACATACGCAGCGTGGACACGGTGCGCCGGTGCATGCAGGGTGTCGATGGCGTTGTTCACTTGGCTGCTGTGGCTTCAGTTCAGGCTAGCATCGACGACCCCGTTGGAACCCATCAGACAAATTTTGACGGTACCTTGAACCTGCTCGAGGCAGCCCGCATGGCGGGTGTGCAGAGATTTGTGTATGCAAGCTCGGCAGCGGTCTATGGCGATACGCAGCAACTTCCGGTCGCGGAAGATAGCCGATTGCAGCCATTGTCGCCGTATGCGGCCGACAAGCTGGCCGGGGAGCACTATCTCAATTACTATTTTAACAAGCATGGTCTGGCGACCACGGCGTTCCGATTCTTTAACATTTATGGTCCGCGCCAGGATCCATCATCTCCATATTCCGGCGTGATCAGCATTTTCGTAGACCGCATCAAGGGCGGCACGCCAGTGACAATCTTCGGTGATGGGCATCAGACCCGGGATTTCGTTTTTGTTGCTGACCTTGCGGATCTCCTTGCCCAGACATTGAGCCGTCCTGGGTTGGCTGGCAAGACTGTCAACGTCGGCACAGGCGTAGAAAGTTCGTTGCTGCAGTTGTTGGATGCCTTGGGAGCGCTCGCGGGTCGGTCAATCCAGCGCAGTCATGGCGCGGCCCGTGTTGGCGACATTGTCAGGTCATGTGCGGACGTTAGCCGGCTCATGAACTATTTTGGCGCTGTGCCGGCGACCCGGATTCGCGACGGACTCCGTGCTCTCATGTAGCGCGGTTGCTGGAATCACCGCTATGTGCGGCCATCTGGAACTGGGCACGCGGCGTGATTAAGGAGCATGTGGGCCAGGTGGCCAAGATGTCTGAAAACTTGACGGGCGAGTCTATGGAAAAGAAAGCACAGCGTCCGGTATTCCTCAATTTGCTGTTGATCCGGCTGCCTGTCGGTGGCGTAGTATCGATATTGCACCGTGTGACCGGTGTCCTGCTGACTCTCTTCCTGCCCGTATCCATCTACCTGCTTCAGCTATCCCTGACGAGCCGCGCTGAGTTCGAGCGGTTGTCCGGCCTTACGACGTTACCGGTGGTACGACTTGGCATGCTGGCCTTGCTGTGGGTATTCAGCCATCACTTCTTTGCCGGAATTCGTCACCTCCTGATGGACGTGGATGTGGGAATATCCAGATTCGCAGGCCGCTTTAGCGCGTGGATCGTGTTTATCGCCAGCATCGTGCTTGTTATTTGCACGGGGATCTTTTTCCTGTGAGTAACGGGAGATCAACGGGCAGCGCACGACGCGGCCTCGGGGAGTGGCTGCTACAGCGTTTCAGCGGGATATATATCAGTGGATTTGTCGTTTACGTGGTTCTTCATTGGCTCATTGTGCCGACCGCGGATTTCGCCGACTGGCGCAATTGGTTGGAAAGTGACCCGCTGCGAGTGTTTGCGACATTGTTTTTCGCTAGCACTACGGTTCATGCGTGGCTTGGCATGCGCAGCGTCTTCGTGGACTATCTACATCCGCTCTGGCTGCGGCTGACGGTTAGCTTGATTAGCGCGGCTTCTTTGCTCGCATTTTTCGTTTGGTCGGTAGATGTGCTTTGGAGGTTGTCGGCATGAACATTGCCCGGCGGCGTTTTGATTGCCTGGTAATCGGCGCTGGCGGAGGCGGTCTGCGCGCCGCGTTGCAGCTAGCCCAAGCAGACGCGCATGTCGCGGTTGTGTCGAAGGTATTTCCAACGCGTTCACATACAGTTGCCGCCCAGGGTGGCATGAATGCCGCGTTGGGAAATGTGTCGCCAGACAACTGGCACTGGCATATGTACGACACGGTAAAGGGCGGCGACTACCTGGGCGACCAAGATGCAATCGAATACATGTGCCAGGAAGCGCCTCGCCTGGTGATCGAGCTGGAGCATTATGGTGTGCCGTTCACCCGACTGCCGGGAGGGCGCATATATCAGCGCAAATTTGGTGGGCAGAGCCAAAATTTCGGAGGTGAACAGGCGGCGCGCACCTGCGCGGCGGCCGACCGCACAGGCCACGCGATACTGCATGCGCTTTACCAGCAGAACATGCGCGCCCAAACACATTTCTTCGACGAGTTCTTCGCCGTAGAGCTGTTGCGCGATAGTGCGGGCTATGTGTTGGGAGCTCTGGTTCTGGAAATCGAAACGGGCGTGCCACTCATCATTGAGGCGCGCACCACCTTGATCGCCACCGGAGGTGCCGGGCGAATCTATCGAACTGGAACTAATGCCATGATCAATACCGGCGATGGCATGGCGATGGCCTTGCGCGCCGGCGTGCCACTCGAGGACATGGAATTCATCCAGTTTCATCCGACAGGCATCGCTGGGCAGGGCATGCTGATCACGGAGGGCGCGCGTGGCGAAGGAGGGTACCTTGTGAACGGCAAGGGCGAGCGGTTCATGGAGCGGTACGCACCGCATGCCAAAGATCTGGCAAGCCGCGATGTCGTAAGCCGGGCAATCGCCATCGAGGTGCGCGAAGGGCGGGGCTGCGGCCCAAACAAGGATCATGTGCTGCTCAAGCTGGATCACCTGCCGGCTGATCTGATCAAGAGCCGTTTGCCGGGCATCCGAGAGACCGCTATCCGATTTGCCCACGTTGATCCGGTGGAGCGCCCGATTCCAGTTTATCCGACCCTGCATTACATGATGGGAGGAATCCCGACCAATCGCTTCGGTCAGGTTGTGGTGCCGGAACATCACGGGCCGGAGGAACCGGTGCCTGGACTGTATGCCGTCGGCGAATGTGCGTGCGTATCCATTCATGGCGCAAACCGCCTGGGCGGGAACTCATTGCTCGACATTGTCGTCTTTGGGCGCGCTGCAGGTGAGCACATGGTGCAATATCTGAAGGAGTATCCGTATCACCGACAGCTGGATCAGGCGATCGTGGAACGTGCCATGCAGCGTTTGACCCGCTGGGATCAGAAGGGTGACGGCGAGTCGGTGGACGCCCTGGGGGATGAATTGCGCCGCACCATGGAGACTTATTGCGGTGTATTCCGTACGCAACAGGTGTTGGACGAAGGGGTGGGTAGGATTACGGAATTGGCGCAACGCCTGGCGGGCGCGCGACTCAAGGACCATAGCAAGGTTTTCAATACCGCAAGGATAGAGGCGCTCGAGCTGGAAAATCTGATGGATGTGGCTTTGGCCACGGTTGTGTCAGCAGCAGCGCGTACGGAAAGCCGCGGCGCGCATAGCCGCGAAGACTATCCGCAGCGCGATGATCTGAAGTGGCTAAAGCACAGCCTGTATTACAGAGACGGGCAGCGGATGGACTACAAACCGGTGCGGATGAAGCCTCTTACGGTTGAGAGCTTTCCTCCAAAACCGCGCCTCTACTGATTGGAGTGGAAGCGGCGTCACGATCGCGAGGAGACATAGGAAATGAAATTTTCTATCTACCGTTTCAATCCGGAGCAGGATGCGCGGCCGTACATGCAGAAGTATGAACTTGCCGACGACCACGGCGCAGTGATGCTTTTGGATGCGCTGCTGCTGTTGAAGGCGCAAGATGACGGCCTTGCCTTTCGCCGCTCATGCCGCGAAGGTGTATGCGGATCGGATGCCATGAACATCAACGGCCGCAACGGTCTTGCTTGCATAACGCCACTGCATTCGCTGTCCCAACCAATCGTATTGCGCCCGCTACCTGGGTTGCCGGTAATTCGCGATCTGATTGTAGATCTGACGCAGTTCTTCAAGCAGTATCGGGAGGTGAAACCGTGGCTTATCAACCGCGATCCGGTACCGGAGATCGAGAGATTACAGTCTCCCGAAGAGCGTGACCGCCTGGACGGTCTGTATGAATGCATTTTGTGCGCGTGTTGTACCACTGCCTGTCCGTCATTCTGGTGGAATCCAGACCGGTTTCTTGGACCCGCGGCGCTGCTGCAAGCGTGGCGCTTTTTGGCCGACAGTCGTGACCAGGCAACTGGTGAACGTCTTGACGGTCTGGAAGATCCCTATCGGCTGTTTCGTTGCCATACAATCATGAACTGTACCGACGTTTGTCCAAAGGGGCTTAATCCGGCGAAGGCTATTGGACATATCAAACAGATGCTGGCCAAGCGGGTGCTTTGATCAAGGGTTCTCGCGCCTCCCTTACTTGTGCATAGCCGAAGCTTGTTTGAATTACGGCATCACGTCGCCGGATTCGGGTCGTTCATTCGGCCGCGCCCACGGCTGAGGTTCGGTGAGGCTGATTATGATTGGCGGCTGCCATGTTAGGTACAGAGATTCGACATGATGGATTGCTAGTCTAGCAGCTTGAGCGTATGGACAATGGAATCCGCTGAGCACATGAACCGACTTCGCTGGCGTTGCCGGCGCGGGATGCTTGAGCTTGATGTGCTGTTGGGAGAATTTCTGGCGCATCGTTATACAGCTTTGTCTGCTACCGAGCGGTCGGAGTTTGAGGCAATGCTTGATGAGGCGGATCAATCGCTCAGCAGCTGGTTCAGCGGCGCTTCGATACCGCCTGGTAATTTCCAGTCAATTATCAAGAAGATACTGCAAGTATATGAATAATAATGGGAAAGATAATGCTTTGAGATGTGCGTAAAGCCCGGTCCGGCAATATAAATCTGTCAGTTTTGTAATGCGCTACATGGCAACAGTCGGCGTTGCGCTTCTTGCGCAAGCAGGTCTGTATCAGCGAGTTAATGTTTCAGGCTTACGACCATGTGTCTGCATCGGCTCTCAAAGAGAGACAGAGGTCGTAACCCGCGAGACCGGCAAGCGATCTGTGGCTTTTTGATATTGCGCTAATGGCGCGAGACATTGAGTGCTATCAATTTGGCGTTAGGGAGAGAAGCATGAAGAATTCGATTAAGGTTGTTCTGCTGCTGCTTGTCGGGTGGCAAGTAGCTTGGGCGCAATCAACCCAGGTAGTGGATATTCCTACCCGGCCGGGTGTGACCCAGCGATTTGTTTTAATTACGCCCGATCATCCGCGCGCTGCCATTATCCTGTTTGCCGGTGGGCATGGCGGTTTGCGCATTACTCCGGAAGGTAAATTTCGCTGGGGGGCCGGCAATTTTCTCGTGCGTTCCCGCAAGCAGTTTGCCGCCCAGGGGCTGACAGTTGCCGTTGTCGATGCCCCGAGTGATCGCCAGAAAGACCCTTATCTGACCGGGTTTCGCCAGACGCCGCAGCATGTGCAGGATATTCGTGCCGTCATCGCCTGGTTGCGGCAAAAGTCTGACCTACCTGTGTGGCTTGTGGGCACCAGTAATGGCACCAAGTCGGTGGCCTATATTGCGACGCAACTACCGCGCGCCAAAGGTGGCCCCGATGGCATCGTACTGACATCTACCATTCTCAAGGATCCGGATCACCGCGCCGTCCTTGATATGGCACTGTCGGACATCTCGGTGCCGGTGCTGGTTGTGCATCACAAGTATGACGACTGCCCGCTATGTCCTCCGGCCTTGCTCGGCCAACTCATGAACAAACTGAGCGCCAGCCCGCGCAAGCAGCTAGTTTTGGTTACCGGGGGAGTGGAGCGCGGAAATCCGTGCATGCCTTACGCTCACCATGGTTTCAACGACGTAGAATCCAAGGTGGTCAAAAAGATTGCACTGTGGATCACCCAGCCGGCAGGCAAGGTGTGAAGCGTCACGGGGTGATATCTGTCAGCATGATCACGAGGCGGCCATGAAATTGTCTGCTTGCGCGCGAGCCACGTATTCGCGCGTACGCAACGTCATTAGGATACCCAGTTGCACCAGGGCCACCAGCAGGCCCACGGTGAAAACAAAAAGCACTAGCTGGGGAAGCGAAAAGGGGGATCGCATCACTCAGGTACCGGGTCGCGCCGACCAGCAAGTGGAACCAAGACTGCGCATGCCGCTATTGTGTGCCAGTCCGCCCGTGAGTTCCACTGCATTGGTATCTGGGAGCGGTTTCATGCAATGGCGCCACGTTTTTCATGCCAGCGTTCTCACCGGTGCATGTCAGCGACACGGGTGATGTCTGTGCCTGTCGGAACAACAGTCGGAGTAGTGCCGATAATGAGATATGTGGCAAGGTACCCGTTCTTGATCAAATACTCGATTTAGCCGATGACGCCAGTGCCTTGATGATGGCAAGGTTGCCGGACAGCCTGGCCAGGTTGATCGGAGTTTGTCCCTGATAAGCGAGGTTGGTGTCAGCGCCATGAGCCAGAAGGTATTTCACCTCATCAGTGCTGTCCGCCAGAATCGCGGCAATCAGCGCTGTCTCACCGCTTGAGTCGCGCGAATTGACGGGAATGCCGTGGTCAACAAGATTTCTGACCGATTCGGGATCCGAATTTCGCGCCGCCATCACCAGCAGATCGGCGGCTGTCCAGCGACCATTGATCTGTCCCGGCCCAAGGCGCTGCAGTGCGAGCTTCACGATTTGCGAGCGTCGCTCCAATACGGCGATACTGAGAGCTGAATCTCCCTCGGTGTCCAGGCGGTCGAGAGCGGCCCCTTTGCTGAGCAGCACGGAAAAGGTAGCCAGGCTACCGCGCGCTGCGGCAAGCATGAGCGGGGTATGGCCATGGTCGTTTGCGGCATTGGGATTGGCCGACGCCGCGAGCAGCAGGCGGACAGCGGCGAAATTGTTGCCGCGACAGGCGGCCAGCAGCGCTGTGTTGTCGTGGCTGTCACGACTGTCAACGTTGGCTACGAGCTTTTGCTTGAGAATAGCGCGCACGAGGGGCAGCAGGGCGCGGTGTTCTGACGCAGTAACTAGTGCCTCTTCCGGTGACAGAAAGCTTCGTTGCCAAAGCAGGTTCGAGGCCTTCTTTCCGCTCCGTGCCCATGTTAACAAATATGCAAGGGATTGCAGACGTTTAGCCTGAATGGTGACAACGATTTGTGCGGATTTCGTTGCAGCCGCTTCGGCCGCTTGCGGATTGCCCTGTTCGAGCAATAAGAACGACGCCAACTGCAACTGCAATGCAGGGTCGCCCGGGTCCTGTTTGACTGCCTGCTTAAACGAGTACGCAGCGCCGCGCGAATTGTGCTGCAATACGTAATAGTTTCCCAGTGTGACGAGTTGTGCCGCCCGCTTTGACCCTGGTGATGCCGCGCTAACCGCCGCCCGATATAGTGTTTCCGCCCTGTTTTTGTGGCCCAACTCGGCCTCGATGTCTGCGCGCAATGTGGTAACGTCGGGGCCGGTAGCACCCATCAGAATGGCCTGTTTTGCGCCAGCCTGCGCACAGGGGAGGCAGTACCGGCGCAGCTCGATCCTGCCGACGACAATTTCATTGTCCGGCAGGGCAGGCTTGAGCTGTTTTGCACGTTGTGTGTCTTCGAGCGCCTCTTGGAGCGACACGCATGATGTGCAATCATCACCAATTTCATATTCTTTCAGTTTTGCAGCCGCCATCCCGGCCCATCCATAGGATAGATCCGCGTGATAGCGTAGCAAATTCGAGAAAATTGCTTCAGCTTCGTCAACTACCTGGAATCGATTGCTCGATTGAAGCATGTCAATGCCTTCACGGTAGCACTTGCCGGCGAGGTCCGGGATATCTTTTACCATTTGCGCATCGCCCATGTTGAATACGCATGGCGAGTACATGCTCGACAAATCGGCGGCATGTGCTGCTGGCAAAAATGCCATTATGATTCCAGTCACCAGGACACCTGTTATCGTCCATTTCATGCCTGCTCACCTGGGTGCTGGCATTAGCGTGTTGTTGATGATCATCAATCTGGCTGCGACGAACCCTCTGGGTTTCGGGTAATGTTTTCGCGCGCTTTCGATCATTGCCAAGGTGACCTTGTAATCCGGATGTATAGGGAACATTTCCGACAAGATGTCTGTTTTGCCGTTTGAGTAAACCCAAGGGTTCGCCCCGGCCGCGAGCAGCGTATGGACTAATTCCTTGTACGGTCCCAACGACATTACCGCGACGGCCAGCGCGGTAATTCCGTTCGAGTTGGGAGCGTTGACATCCATTTTGTAGCGGTGAAGCAGAAGCGTAATCAGTTGAATCTGATTTTGCGCCACCGCGACGAAAAGCAGATTGTTCCCGTCGCTGTTAGTGATTGTCGGATCGGCCCCGTGGGCCAGGAGCAGTTCGGCCATTTTGGGGCCGCGGTCTTGTCCCTGTGGAAGGGCAAGCTGAACTAGAGGCACCCCGTTTCCATTCACCAGGTTCACACGGGCGCCATGGCCGAGAAGATATTCAACGGCCGGGACATTGCCGTTTTTGACGAAGTACATAAGTCCCGTGGACTTATTGTCCGTGTCGGCTGAATTGATATTGGCGCCGTGCTTGAGAAGTAGCTTGGCGAGCTTGAAGTTGTCAGCGTAGGCTGCGCCGACAAACGCGGTGTTGGTGTCGCCTTGTGGAATGGTATCGACGTTCTTGATGGCACCGGCGTCAAGTAGTGCCTCGGTAATGATTCCAAGTTCTTTCGTCGTGCTTTCATTATCAAAAACGTATTCCGCAGAGAGTCCCGTGTGCGCCTCGACCGCCTTCAGATCCCGGGCGGTAGCAGTTGCGGCGTGTTCGCGTTTATGCGCCAAATAGTTTTCGGCCCACTTGCCGTAAGCCGCAATGCCTAGGTCAGTGCGTGCTTCGCTGGAATTGTCGATTTTGATGGCTTTTTTTGCGTACCGCTGAACGCCGTCGAGATCGTGGGTCCATTGGATCAGAAAGTCAGCGTAATAGACTGCGTTGTCCGGATTTTGGGGGTCAAGGTCAGCACATTTCTTAAATGCCTGATTGGCGGCATCCACATTCGGCGGCGATTCTGCCAGATACATCCGGCTCAGCCACCAATAAATATTCGCCTGTCTGGCGGTGTTCGGGGCGAGCGCGGCAATGTCTTTGTTGTAAAAGGACTCCGCCCGAGACCACTGGTGAGTGACTACCGATATTCTTGCCTCGATGAAGAGTGATTCCGGACTCCGTGGTGCCAAACGATACGCTGTGTCTGCCTCGTCCTCCGCGTCGTCACCCATTCCTTTGTCCAAATCTAGCCTGGCCAAGACGGTATGGGGGTCCCCCAACTTTGGGTCCAGCGCAATCGCTTTTTCGGCGATGCTCTGAACGACTTCTGAAGAAACCGGGTATCCGTAATCGCGTGCCCGGTAGTAGACCTCAGCCTTCGCTGCATAGCCATAGGCGCTGCGCGGGTTGGCCGTGAGCATTTGTTCCGCGAGCTGGGCGGCGCGCCGCAAGTCGTCATTGGCACTGGAGGCGTCATTGACAAGGTCCAGCACTTGTTGAAATTCCGCCTTGTCTTCTGCAGCCTGCGACGCACCATTCGGAATCTGTGCAGCCGATTTGGATTCAACGTTGGCAGGGAGACTGATAACAGGAATGGCGCCCAATCCGACGCATATGAGCAAGAGCAAGATCCGTTTCATTCGTTTCCTCCTGTGGATGCACCATAAGCGCATTCTTCCCTACGCAGCCATCTTCTTCAAGATTGTCGCCGCCCCGGCGGTCTTGGGCCAGTTCCACGGCAGCAGTTGTTCGTGGTCGTCAACGGTTCTGGCCTGCGGCAACTTCGTGAAGACTGCGTGGAGATACCGGTACGGTTCGATGTGGTTGGCCTTGGCAGTTTCGATCAAGCTGAAGAGCCGGGCCGACGCCATTGCCCCTTTGGGAGTGGCACTAAATAACCAATTGCGCCTTCCCAGGGCGAAGGGCCGGATGGCGTTCTCGACGAGGTTCGTGTCGATCGGGATCCTTCCGTCCTCGATGTTGCGGATGAGTTTCGGCCACTGGGCATTCAGGTAATGCAGCGCTTTGCCGAAGAGGCTACCCGGCGGGACGGTGGGTGCGGTGTGCTCCAGCCATTGCCGCAGTTCGGTAAGGATCGGCCGGCTGCGTTCCTCACGGGCTGCCCGTCGAGCCTCGTGATCGGCGTCCTTCATCTCGCGCTCGATGTCGTAGAGTTGGCCGATGAGGAGAATCGCCTCGTTGGCTTGGCTCTTTGCCTGGGCGGCTTTCGGCAAGCTCTGCACCGTCTCGACGAACTTGCGTCTCGCATGCGCCATGCAACCGGCATGGGTGAGCATCGGTGAATGCCCGACAGCGTCATACCCGCCATAGCCATCGGTCTGGAGGATGCCAGTGTAGCCCCGAAGCAGATCCTTTGCGACCTGGCCCGAGCGGCTGGGGTGATAATCAAACAGCACAATGGGGTGATTCGGCGGTCCGCCGCGCCGCACCCACAGGTAGGAGCGGGACGTGGCCGGTTTGCCGTCTTCCCTTAATACCTGCACCGGCGTTTCGTCCATCTGGATGAGGGGGCCTTCGAGCAGGTGATCCTGCAGCAGGTTCACGAGCGGTGTGATTAAATCCCCGAGATCGAGCATCCATTGGGCCAGGGTCGCCCGGGTGAGGTCGAGCCCATGGCGCTTGAGTATTTGTTCCTGCCGGTAGAGCGGCAGGTGCTCGGCGTATTTGCTCACCGCAAGATGCGCCAAGGTGCCCGCAGAGGCCATACTCTGGGGGATCGGTTGATCCGGCAGGGCTGCGGTCTTCACCGTCTCCCCGCAACAGCGGCAGCCATAGGAATGCCGGACATGGCGGATCACCTGGATTCGCATCGGCACGATGTCGAGCTGCTCGGTGACGACCTCGCCAATCCGGTGCAGCGCGCTACCGTCTTTGGGACACACC
>JAJXUF010000155.1 GCA_021783175.1 Pseudomonadota bacterium | reverse complement strand
TAACGATGCCGTGAACACCACGCCGCGCGAGTTCATCCAATACAGCCATGGCCAGGGCGGCGCCCTCCTCTGGATCAGTACCAGTGCCCAGTTCGTCCAGCAACACGAGCGTTCGCTCATCGGCTTCGCTCAACAGTCGCTTGAGCGTTTCGACATGACCGGCAAAAGTGGAAAGATGATGATTAAGGCTCTGTGGATCCCCGATGTCGACAATCACGCGCGAGAAATCCCCCACGACACAGTCACCTTCAGCAGGAATGTGCAATCCGCAGTGCGCCATGGTCACGAGCAGTCCGACGGTTTTGAGCACCACGGTCTTGCCTCCCGTGTTCGGACCGGTTACCAGCAGCATGGGCTGACGCTGGTCCAGCGTCAGCGTTAACGCTACCGGCGCAGGGCCTTGTCCACTCGCAAACTGCAACAGCAGGAATGGATGAAAGGCACGATTGAGCATCAGCTGCGGCTCAGGCACCAGGCGCGGCGCGTGCGCATTGAGGTGCGCGCTCAGGTGTCCGCCAGCCATGGCCAAATCAATCCAAGTCAGGGCATCGAGCATCTGATGCAATGATTTTAGGTGCTCGCGCAAAAAATCAGTGGTTTCGCGCAGCAGCAACTGAATCTCGCCTTCCTGCCGTCCGCTCAACGCTTCAAGGCGGTTGTTCGTCGCCACCACCTCGA
Organism: Pseudomonadota bacterium; assembly: GCA_021783175.1. Next base: position 6,137 of record JAJXUF010000155.1, on the reverse strand, counting down.
GAGGCTCCACCAGGAAATACTGCTCTTTTCCGCTGGACCCGCGGCGCACTCCCTTTATGCGCTCAATCTTGTCCGCGGGCACAGTCAGCATGACGCGGGCGCCTTGCCAAACGATACTTTTTACACCTGCGAATTCCGCGCAATCGGTCCGTTGCAGGCGTTTCGTCAGGGTCTCAAGGGCTTCTTCGCGCAGTTTTGCCAGCTGCTGCCCGATCTCGACAAGACGCGGGCTGGCATCTTCGCGCACGCGTCCGCTGGCGTGCACCGTTCGATCCAGGCGTTGTGCGATCTCCGGCGGTGGATTGAGGTGGACTTTGGATCCGGGGTAAATGTCGGGCCGCGCTTCCACTGCATGTCTCAATCCTTCCACCACCCCGATTACCTGGCGCAAATTACGCAACGCGCTACCGGATAGCGCCGCACCTGGCGAGAGCGACTGGCGCAACGCAGCGCGCACGTCGGGTACATTTTGCATCAACGGCGCTTCTCCGGCATCGATCGCCGCGCGTGTCGCCGTTACCGCGGCCAGCATGCTGCGCGCTACGATCAAATCCGGCGCCGGGGCCATCTGTCGTGCTGCATCCGCGCCGTACGGTGTTGAAGCAAGCTTTTCAAGCAGCCTGCGAACAGCGTCGAATTCTAGCGCTTTGCCGTCGCAATGCATGAGCTACCCCTCTTCGGCAGCCGTGCAATGCTGCAACGACCGACGAAGCGTCGGTAAAAGACCTGATCGTTTCACTGTTCAGCGGACTTCTTGGCCACATCGTCACGCAGATAGACCGGCAATGCACGCTCGGCCGCTAGTGCCTCGCCGGCAGCAACCCCTACTGCGCCCAGGATCGCAATATCGCGCGCTCGCGGAAAGCTGCGTGCAGACCAGCCTGCAATGCGGTTGGGCCATCGCTCCAGAAGTTGCTGGCTGTAAACATCCCACCCGCTGCCGCTACCCCACCAACCTGATGACTCGGGGGCAGGCAGCTCGTGCGGCGCTGCCACCAGCTCGCGGCCGACCAGTTCCAGGCGATTGTCTGCACCGCGTTGATAAGCCGCCCAATATACCTGGCTCATACGCGCATCGAGTGCAGCGAGTACCTGGGGACGTTGCTCGCCTTCGGCCAGGGCGGCCAAGGAAGAAACCGGAACAACTGGAAGATCCGCAGCAAAGCCCAATCCCTGGACGACACCGGCACCGATGCGCAGACCGGTGAACGATCCGGGACCACGCCCAAAGGCCAGCGCATCGAGCGCAGGAAGTGTCAATCCGGCCTCGATTAATACCTCCTCCACCATGGAAAGAATGCGCTGCGAATGCTGCGCGCCCAGTTCAAATTTTTCAGATATTGAGCCGTCGATCCAGAGAGCAACGGAACAGGCGGCGGTGGAAGTATCCAGGGCGAGTATTTTCATTGGAGTTGCGTGCCGGCAACAAACAACACCATGGTATCACGCGCCACCGCGGCGGCACATTGCAGGGAGAGCTCAACCCATGAGCGCCTTTCGGTCATTGAGAAAGAGCCAGCCCTTGATGATGCGATAGATGAGCCAGATACAGGTACCAATCAGCACGAAGTAGCCCACCACGAGCAGGAATGTAAGGACTCCCACGATCACCAGAACCAAAACCACCCAAAAAGTGCGTATTTGCCAGCGAAAGTGCGATTCAATCCAGCTACCGGAAGTGTCCGGCAGTTTGACGTAGTCAATGATTACTCCGACGATCAGACTTACCGGAAGCAACAGACCCACGGCCTGCAGCACGTACACCACCGTGGCCAATCTGATCAGCTTCTGCTCGTCCTGAGAGCTGTCTTGCGGATGCATTACATCGCCTGTCATGTTCGACCTCTGCCGCCAGTTATCTTAAATACCGCTGGTTGAATCATCATCAATCGGCGAACTTCTCCACACCAGCAAACGATTGTTTACCGGCATGGCTATGTCTTCCGCCAGCACAAGCCCATAGACGCGCGCCAGCGCATCCACCGCCTCGAAATTGCGAATGCCGCTCGCTGCATCGCGCGCCTTGAGCCAGACATCGAATTGCGCGTTACTTTCGCTGGTGAACGCGCCGCGGTAGTTGAATGGACCATAAATGCACAACACGCCGTCGCGCGCCAATACTCGCCCCAAGCCACGAAACATGGCCTCCACCTGCGGCCAGGACATGATGTGCAGGGTATTGGCGCTGAACGCTGCATCTACATGAATATCCGGCCAGTTGCCAGCGACGTCAAGCGCTAGCGGAGGAAGGACATTGGCGAGACGCGAAACGTCCAACCACGCTTGAATGCCGGTGTGGTTTTCCGGCAAATCGCTTGTCTGCCACTGCAGATGCGGGAGCTGCGCTCCAAAGTAGACCGCGTGCTGCCCAGTACCGCTGCCGATTTCAAGCACCTGCTGCCGGTCGACAAATACTCGCGCGAGAACCTCGAGAATCGGTTGCCGGTTTCGGTCACATGCCTCGGAATAGGGCTTCATCGTTTTCCAATCGACGCCAACTGCCTGGGGTTAACGATCCTCGCGCGACTATTCTCTTCCTTTCCCCATGCCTGATCGACCCGTGTCGGGGTGCGCTCCACGCCTACCCCAGGTCGCAACATAGTATCGGACGCGGGGGAAGGCTTTGCCATGTCCGATAGCCTAGCACACGAATGTGCCGACGCCCGTCAACTTCTTCACGCTACGACGCGCGACAGGCGTGAACATTGGACGGAAGACAGTCTGAGGAAAAAGCATATTAGCCAAAGCCCCTGAGCTCAATAATATCTGCGCATCCTCGAAAGCAGGGAGATCGGCGGTGTTTGCCTATTCAAAGAGGGAGGTACAAGAACCCGCCTAACGGCGGGCCACAGCGTCACCGGTAATATCGATCGCGCCTGAGCAAGTCGACACGATTGCCGAAGTAATACGATATTTCGACCATAACGGTATTATTCGTAAAAGTCTGATGTTGCCTTGAATAACTGATCCCAACACCGGCTGAGTTGTCGAGAAATTCCGGCTGATACTCCAGGGCCAGGCTGTAAGTGTTCTTGAAATACATGCCTTCGGCCATCGCCTTTACACGCATGATATTTGACGGATACCAGCTGACGGCAAGCGCGTCTCCGTCCACCTTGTTGAACGCATTGAACTTGGTCTGCGTGCGTGAAGCCGCGAGCGTTACTCTCGAAAGGTAGTATTCCGCTTCCCCAGCATAAAACGTGCCGTCCAGTTTGTCCGTTCCGGAAATAAGAAAAGTCGAGTCGCTGCTCGACCTTAACCGTTCCCGTCCAAAGCCGACGCCAAGTCGTCCGATGGTCGGATCACGCAAAAACAGCGTACCCGCGAGACTTCCGTCGTCGAGGCTGGCATGAGGCGCAGCGCTGGCAAGAGTGGTGCCGCTGGCGCCGCTGGGATAGTTCGCTGCAAGCGAAGTATGAAGGTAACTGCCGGACAACGATCCGCCGAGATATCCAAACAAAGGAAACGTTACACTGCCTGTTGCCCCGAAAGCGCGGCTGTCGCTGCCGCCCGATGTATTGATGTCGCCAGACACATAGGTGAATTGGTAGTTTGTTTTGCTCACCGCTGGTTCGTCGGCAAGTGCAAGGGAGCCGTACAAAGCCAGCAGAACGGCGAGTGATAGGCGTTTCATGGAAACATTCTCGTTATTCGTCAAAGCTCAAAGCGATTCAATGCGAAACCGGCAAATTATATCTGCTGTCGCAATGCCGAGCGGACTTTGCTTCATGGGACAGGCTGGACCACGATCTGGGTCGTGCCCGCAAGGAACAGCGTTTTGCCATCGGGACTGATGGCCATGCTGACCGAACTTCCCGGATTGGGTGGAGTAACCTGCTGCGCGTTTGCCACAAACACGCCATTTACCGCACCTGCCAGCAAATTGAAGCTCGATATCACTCCGGCTGAATCATACATATATGCCGTGCTCCCGTCCGGGCTGATGGCAACGGCGACCGGCGTATCCGTTCCAGGCGGCTGCAAAGTACCGAGGAGATTATAGTTTGCATCGTAAACATAGGTTCCGTTCAGCACGACATGGGCAGCCGTACCATCGATGGATGGAGGTATCGCATTCTGGTTCACGGTAGCACTGCTAGATCCGAAGGATGCGGACGAGGCGGTGTAATAATAGGTGTTGGGCGCGGTCAGGAGCGACGAATCGCCCTGCACCAATGCAACGACCGATCCATCAAGCGACGCCGCGGGAGTTGAATTGTCCAGGCTGGGCGAGTTCGATAGCTGGAAAAATCCTAGGCTGTGCGCAGAAGTATTGTGTATCGCATATTCGTACAACGGCGTCGCCTGACTACCGGCATACCCGGTTGTGAGGATGGCAGTGCCGTCATTGACCACGGCAAGATTCTTGAAATACGAACCCGCCGGAAGTGACGGCGCCGAGGTCGTGGTGCCCGCGACCTGGCCGAGCGTTGCCGGTGTCAGTTGCGTCAACCCCTGTTGCGACAACGCCAGCAACTCTTTACCTTGCGTGGACAGCGCAATATCCGAGAGACTGGGGATGACGGCTACGGAGTTGGGCGTAGTCGCCCACACACCTACGGAATACGGGTAGTCCAGGATCTCTCCCGGACCCGTAGGCGATGTGCCGACCGCCACGACAAGATCCTGACGCACAGGATCGTACAGGATTCTATTCACCGTGCTCACTGTCAGCCCGGCGGGATACGGCACGGTGGTCGCGGAATAGGTTTGCGGATTCATGATTACCAGATTGGCCCCGGACGTAACCGTGCCGGCGTTGGGTGGTACCTGAATGTTCACCGCATATGTTCCCGGAACAAGCCCCGAATAACTGGCCTCAATCTCTGTATCGCTCACGACACTGAAAGAAGTTGTGTAAATCGGACTGCCATTGAACAATACGTTTTGCACTGGGAATTGGTCAAAGCCCTGGCCGCGTATGATGACGTTGCCGGATGCACTGAATCCCACGTACGGCGCGACTTCTCTTACAATCGGCGGTACCAGATAGCTCACATTTACGACCTGCGAATTACCGGAAACGGGCGGACTACAGGCCGCATTGGAACAGCTATACCCGGTGACCGTGATGATGCCAGTGAAATTACCGGCCCCCAGGGTGCCGGGTGATGCGGGGTCAACCACAATCTGCGTCGTATTTCCGGATGAGCTCTGGGTGACATTGCCAATGGCCGAGCCGGAATGAAGAACCGCAAGCGATACAGCACCGGCGCTGACCGCCGCAGTCACGGTTTGCGAGTTCGGCGCCGCCGCATCCGGGCTGACAGCGACAAAACTGATACTGTTCGTGGAAACGGTGGTCAGGGGTTGCGTGCTGCCGGTCCCGCATGCCGAAAGGATTGAAACCGCCAGAATAGTGGCCAGGCGGCGAACACTGACTACGAAACGCACTTCTCCCCCTCGCAATGAGCGCATCAATACCGCTCAGCTGACAACTACCCGGCAGCACATATCTGGGTTCAGCCCCGCCAAGTACGGGCCGCGGACCGCATCATGCCGGACAGAACCCCGACTTTTGCCCGGATGGCGGGCCACGTCAGGCCGGCACCGGTTCGCCAATCCCTCCTGCCGCGCCGGGTTTTGCAGGAATCGGCATTCTACATAAGGCACGGAGCAAAGTCATAAGTTCCGATGAACATTGCCTGCCTGCGGGCTTGGAGACGGTGTCACCGGCGGCTGGACTGGTCCGCAAGCATCATGCGATCACCTCTTGATAAACGCTTGTCTGGCGGGACCGGATGACACGTCCGACGGCCAACCCGGTCGCGCCGGAAGCAGAGACAATTCCTTCCGCAAGACGCCTCCGCGGGACGGCACTGGGTTTGTACCCGATTTCCGCCCAAGCACCCTGCCGGCATCCAGGGTGCAATTGTCTCTCACATGGCTCATCTCCACGCCGTGCCAAACAAAACAGGCGCCTTTAATCAAGGCATCTTGCTCAGCTGATACAACATCGTTTCGGCGTCACTCACCTCGAATTTTCCCGGCTCCTCGATGTTCAGCGCCTTAATCGCACCATTATCGATTAGCATGGAGAAACGCTTGCAGCGCAACCCCATATCACGCTCGCTCAGATCCTGCTCAAGACCGATGGCCCGCGTAAACTTTGCGCTGCCGTCAGCGAGCATGCG
>JAJXUF010000154.1 GCA_021783175.1 Pseudomonadota bacterium | reverse complement strand
GACGATAATCAGGTCACGCTGAGATTAGCGACTGGCGCTTTGCGTAAACAACCTACAACAAAGAAGCAAACGCGCGCAGCTCGGCGACGGGAAGCCGCCGCCGCAAACCTCTTGGTTCTCGGAGGCGCCGCCACGGTGGCGCCGATTCTCCTGGCGTGGTCGCCAATTGGTAAGGGGCTAGCCGGGATCGTCCCATTCGGCCTCCTCATGCTTGCGGGCGGTGCCGCGCTTCTCTGGCTGGGGCGCACCCAGGAAAAAGTAGCGGCTCCCGTCATTCACGACCGGCATTGGGAACCCGTTGAAAAGGCGTCAAGTGACCAAGGAACGCCATTGTCGTCATTCGATGAGAAGGCGTATGAACATTGGCGGTCCTACAAGGGCGAAACCGGATCAAACCGCGGCCCCACGACGCCATATCCGCGCCCAACATCGTGGAGCACTGCGGTCTTCGATGTTATCGAATGGCGCCGATTCGAGGCCGTCGTGGAAACGTTGTTCCAGCAGGCTGGGTTCGAAACGAAATCGCAATCACACGGCGCCGACCAAGGCGTGGACGTGTGGCTGTATTCGAATAGTTAGCCAGACGTGGCCTCGGTCTCATTCAATGCAAGCACTGGCAAGGCAGGCGCGTTGGCGTTGACAAGCTCCGAGAGCTTCGTGGCGTCATGGCAGCAAAGAAGGTGGAACGCGGCCTGTTCGCTACGACGTCAACGTTCACCGACGATGCGGTCGCGTTTGCCAAGGAAAATGGCGTCGATTTTCTTGACGTGAACAGACTGTTGGAAATGATCGCCAAGCGGCCACCGGAAGATCGGCCGAAATTGCTGGATGAACCGCCCTGGGTTTGCCGGAGGCTCCATTTCTTGAGAGGATGGAGCCATGACGAAGACAAACCCCAAGTATTCCCCGGAGGTCCGGGAGCGGTCGGTACGGATGGTTCTGGAGCACCAGAACGAGCATCCGTCGCAGTGGGCGGCGATCGAATCGGTGGCCGGCAAGATCGGCTGCTCGGCGCAAACGCTGTGCAACTGGGTGCGGCAGGCTGAGCGGGACCAAGGCAAGCGAGACGGCCTGAACACCGTCGAACGGAACCGGCTCAAGGAACTCGAACGCGAGAACCGCGAACTGCGCCGGGCAAACGAGATTTTGCGCAAGGCGTCGGCGTTTTTCGCCCAGGCGGAGCTCGACCGCCGACCGAGGTAATGGTGTCGTTCATCGACGAGCACCGAGGGCAATACGGGGTCGAGCCGATCTGCAAGCAATTGCCGATTGCCCCGTCCGTCTACTACGAAGCCAAGTCGCGGCAAGCCGATCCCGCCCTCCTGCCGGCCCGCAGCCGTCGCGATGCGGAGCTGGCCGGAGAGATCGAGCGCGTCTACCAGGGCAATTTCCGAGTTTACGGCGCACGCAAGATCTGGCGGCAGCTGCGACGGGAGCATGTCGTCGTCGCCCGCTGTACCGTCGAGCGGCTCATGCGTCGGATGGGCTTGCAAGGGGTGGTCCGAGGCCGGCGGTGCCGCACGACGGTTCCCGACGGCGACGCGGCGCTGCCGCACGATCTGGTCAAACGCGAATTCAAGGCGGAGCGGCCCAACCAGCTCTGGGTTGCTGATTTCACCTATGTCGCGACCTGGTCGGGATTCGTGTACACGGCCTTCGTAATCGACGTCTTCGCCCGCCGGATCATCGGATGGCGTGTGGCGCGGTCGATGCGCACGGAACTCGTTCTGGACGCCCTGGAGCAGGCGATCTGGTCGCGCTGCCCGCCCAGGGGCGTGGTCCACCATTCCGATCACGGCAGCCAATATCTGTCGATTCGGTACTCCGAGCGGCTGACCGAGATCGGCGTCAACCCGTCGACCGGAACGGTTGGCGATTCCTACGACAACGCCCTTGCCGAAACGATCATCGGGCTCTACAAGACCGAGGTGATTTACCATCGTGGGCCGTGGAGGAATCTCGAAGAAGTCGAGTACGCGACCTTGGAGTGGGTGGACTGGTTCAACAACCGCCGACTGCTCGAACCCATCGGGAACGTTCCGCCTGCGGAATTCGAAATGCAGTACCTTTTGCACCAAACCGAGTCGGCCATCCCGGCCTGACTCAAACACCGGAGCCTCCGGAAATCCCGGGGCGTACATGGACGCCCCCGGTTTGCAAGGTTTTCAGTTCGTTCTGGCGGTAAGGGAAGCTTGCAGCCGTACATTCGGACTTTCTGCGCGGCCACAGCCGCCGTCCCTGATGGAATGCGCTGGTTGACGCCCTAACGGTTCATCGCACTCAAGGTGCCTCGCCCCGGGTGGGTTTGGTCAACCACGGTCTTACCTGTCTCGCCATCACTGCGTGATCGCCTGTGCAATCGGTGGTGTGTTCGTCCTCCCTTGATCTGCGGCTTCTGTCGCTCGTTGTTTTCGATTCCCCGGCGGCCCTACGCTACAACTGGAACCGGGACATGGCCGGGATCGAAATCGCGGTCATGCGCCAGCAGTGCCCATACCGTTCGCGCGTTCTTGTTCGCCAACGCCACCGTTGCAATGTTGACGTTGCGTCTTCCGAGTAATCCCTTTAGCCAGGTGCCAGGATTCTGACTTCGCTGGGCTGCAAGGAGAGCGGCTCTGGCACCATGAATCAGCAACGTGCGTAGGTACACATCGCCCCGCTTGCTGATGCCAAGCAACGTCTGCTTCCCGCCACTGGAATGCTGCCGCGGCACCAAGCCCAGCCACGCCGATAGCTGTCGCCCGTTGTCGAAGGCGTGCGCGTCTGCAATCGAGGCAACCAATGCAGTGGCGGTAATTGGACCGATGCCGGGGATCTTCTCGAGGCGCTGGCTCAATTCGCATTGGCGGTGCCAATCGCGAATCTGACCATCGAGTTCCTCGACTTGCCGATCAAGATCTGTGAGGTGTGCATACAGCCGGCGAATCAGGCGCTGGAAGGTATCCGGTAGCTCGGGCTTGGCGCTCTCAAGTAGGTCCCGCAGGCGCTGACGCAGCGTGTTCATGCCCTGTGGCAGCACCAGCCCGTACTCCGCCAGCAAACCGCGGATCTGGTTTGCCTGAGCAGTCCGTTCCCGGACAAAGCCCTGCCGCACACGGTGCAGCGACAGCACCGCCTGCTGCTCCGTGCTCTTGACCGGTACGAACCGCATGTTCGGCCGCGCGACCGCCTCGCAAATGGCTTCAGCGTCCGCGGCATCGTTCTTGTTCGACTTGACGTAGGGCTTGACGAATTGCGGCGCCATCAGACGAACTGTATGCCCGAAGCCCTGCAGCTTACGCGCCCAGTGATGCGCACCGCTGCAGGCTTCCATGCCGACCAAGCACGGCGGCAGCTTGACGAAGAACTCGCTCACTTGATCGCGCCGCAGCTGCTTGCGCACCACGGTCTTGCCCCGTGAATCTACACCGTGGACTTGGAATACATTCTTGGCAAGATCCATGCCGATTGTCGTAATCTCCATGATGGGCGCCCTCCTCGTACGAAGTGGTCATTGACACTTCCACTTTGGCACATCAGATGCCTCGTCGGGTGGGGGCGTCCATCCCATTGGTTCAGTTACGAGATTATTCGGGCAAAGATGTTGTATGCCAAGTACGCACGGAAAGTCGGAAGCGGCGTCCGAATTGCTGAAACGACTGGCGGCTCTGATACTGTCGAGTATGGCCCGCATATTCCCACCTTGGTGGAAATCGCCGAAGAGGGGGGGCTAGACTGAAAACTGGTTGCAAGCAAATTGGGTAGCCATTACGCCGGCTAGCCACAAGTGGGCGCTGCCGCCTCGCTGTAACAGCGCACTGTTTCGATCGTTAGCCTATCGTCGCCCAATGGACATTCCTCATCATCTTGTCGAGCAAATTCGCGCCGGAAAGGCAATCCTATTCTTGGGGGCAGGCGCGTCAAGAGGCGCCACCGCTTCGACGCCGCCCGAGGACCCGCCGTCTGGGAAAGAACTAGGCAGACTGCTGTCCATCAAGTTCCTTGGTGGAGATTCAACGGATAAGTCACTTTCACTAATAAGTGAATATTGCATCGCAGAGTCCGACCTGCGTACCGTCCAGCATTACATCGCTGACATCTTCAATCGCTACACACCCAGCGCTGCTCAGAAGGCAATCGCCGACTTTCGTTGGGCGGCGCTTGTCACTACGAACTACGACCAGATTATCGAGAAGGCATACGCCGCGAACAGAGATCGACTTCAGTCCCCGGTCCCCATTCTTCGCAGCTCAGATCGTGTCGACTTTGAGCTTCGCGCACCCGATGCCGTCCCACTTCTTAAGTTGCACGGTTGTGTCTCAATGGTTGATGAGGTTGCTTATCCGCTGATTCTCACCATCGACCAATACGTCACCCATGCTACGGGCCGCGAAAAGCTCTTCAATCGTTTCACCGAGTATGCGGGCGAATACAGCGTCGTCTATGTCGGCTATCAGATCGAGGATAGCGACATTCGTGCCATCCTCCTGCAACTCGACAAGCCCGAGATGTCACGGCCAATGCAGTACGTTGTGACCCCTAACCCATCGCCGCGTGATCAGCGCATTTGGGCGGGGAAGAGGATTACGACTATCGCTGGGACGTTTGACGAATTCATGGCTGAGTTGCAGAACATAATCCCCAAGGGATTGCGAGGCGTCAAGGTAACGTCGCATGGCCATGCTATCGCCGCAAAGTTCGCCACGCATGCGGTTCCGTCCGCCGACCTACTGACGTTCCTGACAAACGATACGACATATGTCTATGGCGGCATGCCACCCGAAACGTCTAACCCACAGGCTTTTTTCAAGGGCGCATCTTACGGATGGGGATCGATCACTGCCTCTCATGATGCCAAGCGCACATTGACTGACACGGTGCTCGCTGAGGTTATTCTCCGTGATGAAGCCAATCGCCCGCGACCAACAGACTTCTATCTCATAAAGGGATACGCGGGCTCGGGCAAGACAGTGCTCCTCAAGCGCATCGCATACGAGGCTGGAATCACCTTCGAGAAGGTCGTTTTGTACCTTCGCTCTGATTCGCGCCTGCTCATCGCGCCGATCGCCGAACTGTGCAATCTCTTGGGTGAGCGACTATTCATCTTTGTGGATGGCATCGCACGCCGCTCATCTGAAATGGCGGCCTTCCTTCATGAAGCGCGCAGCAAAAAGCTTTCACTAACAGTGATTGCTACAGAGCGCAGCAATGAATGGAATGTAGACGGGCAAGAGCTGTCGCCGCTTCTCGATGGAACGCATCAACTGCGGTCGCTCTCCCTCCCGGAGATCGATGCCCTCATCGCCAAGTTGGATGAGTTCAAGTGTTTGGGCGATCTGGCATCGAAAACCAACGAGGAGCGCCGCGACGCGTTCCTGTCGTACGCCGATCGCCAGTTGCTGGTTGCGTTGTATGAGATCACGAGTGGCGCCCCGTTCCCCGACATCGTGTTTGATGAGTACAAGAACATCGTTAGCGATCGGGCGCGCCGCATCTACCTATTTGTCTGCGCGCTCAACCGCATGAACGTGCCAGTCCGTGCTGGCTTAATCTACCGACTCACGGGAGTATCCTTCAAGGACTTCAAGCGAGACTTCTTTGCTCCGCTGGACTCGATTGTTCTGACTGAGGATTATAAGCCGGCGCTCGATATGGCTTATCGGGCGAGGCACCCTTGGGTAGCCCAGATAGTCTTTGAGCGAGCGCTCCCGAACGAACGCGACCGATTCGATCTCTACATGTCGATTTTGAAGGAGATTGACGTGGGCTACACGCCCGATCGCTCAGCATTCAGAGAATCGATCCGCGCCAGGAGCCTCAAGGAATTGTTTTCCGACCCATTGATGGTCGAGGAAATATTTCGAGTTGCCAACGAAGCGAGCCACGACGACGGCTATCTGTTCCAACAGCATGCCATCTATGAGATGCGGCGCCTCAACGGTAACCTAGGCCGGGCGAACGATCTGATCTCTCACGCGCGCAAGCTATTGCCGCATGACCGGTCGATCACGCATACGATGTCTGAATTGGAGATCGCTCGCGCAGACGCCGCGAAAACAGACGTGGAGCGGAAGATACATCTTGACCAAGCGCGTCAGCTTGCTTCGCGCCTGACGAGTGCCAACGCCGACAGTGGCCACGGGCACGTAACCCTGGTCAAGCTTGCAATGGGACGCCTGCGCGAACTTCTTGAGAAGCCCGAAGTCGATGAGGACGATGTCACGGCGGCAGCGAAGCAAGTTGAACAAGCTTTAAACGATGGACTTCAACAATTCCGCAATGACGAATATCTACTTGCTGCGGAGGCCGATTTCTCGCGCCTACTGAACGACCAAGAGCGAGCAAAGAAGGCACTAGCCAAAGCCATTGCCAAGAACCCTGCAAGCACGTTCATCGCCAGAGCGTTAAGCAGGGTGCAGGAATCAGATCTCGACTATGCAGGTGCGCGAACAACCCTTAATAACGCCCTCCGCGTGCTCCCCGGCGACAAATGGTTGAACGGGGCGCTAGCGCGTCTGATTGAGCGTCACTTTTCGGATGAGGGGCGCGAAGCGGAGGCTTGTTGGCGCCGTTCGTTCACAGATGGCGATACCAACTACACGTCGCAGTTCTGGTTCGCACGTCGTCTCTACGTGAACGGAAAGGTCGACGAAGCCATGGAGAAGTTCGCCCGCCTCAAGCTAGCTCGCGTTCCGTTTGAGACAAAGGTGGCAATCGCTGGTCGGATTCGTGAGAACGGGGCGCTCAAGATGTTCGACGGCGTCATCTCACGCCTCGAAAGTGACTACGCCTGGGTGACGCCTTATGGGCAGCCGCGCGCAATCTACCTTCATTGCTCACAGGTTGATCAGAGGACT
>JAJXUF010000153.1 GCA_021783175.1 Pseudomonadota bacterium | reverse complement strand
GGCCGATGCCTCCAATCCGCAAGCGGTGGCGAAGATCTTCGCCGCCAAGGGCCGTCCCGCCGACCACCCGCTGATCATTCATATCGCCGGCGCCGACAAGCTCGACGCCTGGGCGCGCGAGGTGCCCGACGCAGCGCGAGCGCTCGCCGCCGCCTTCTGGCCCGGTCCCTTGACCCTGATCCTGAAGCGCTCCGCACTCGTCCCCGACGCCGTCACCGGCGGCCAGGACACCGTCGGCTTGCGCGTGCCGAATCATCCGCTGGCGCTGGCGCTGCTCGCCGAATTCGGCGGCGGCGTCGCCGCGCCCTCGGCCAACCGCTTCGGCCGCATCAGTCCGACCACCGCCGCCCACGTCCGCGCCGAACTGGGCGACGCGGTGTCACTGGTGGTCGACGGCGGCCCCTGTGCCGTCGGCATCGAATCCACTATCGTCGACCTCTCGCGCGGCGCCCCGGTGGTGCTGCGGCCCGGCGCGATCGGCGCCGCCGACATCGCACGCGTGCTGGGGGCTTCGCCCGTCGAGGGCGGCCCGGCGGGCGAACGGCCGCGCGTCTCGGGAACCTTGGCGGCACACTACGCGCCGTCCTCGCCGCTGCGCCTGATCGACGGCGCAGCGCTCGAAGCCGCGGTGCGCGAAGCGCTGGCCCAGGGCAGTCGCGTCGCGGTTCTCGCCCGACGTCCGCAGCCCTTCGTCGCCGGCGAACTGCTCTGGCGCTCGGTAGCCGATGATCCGGCGGATTACGCCCGCGAACTCTACGCCGCGCTGCGTCGCCTTGACGAGGCCAGGCCCGAACTGATCCTGGTCGAGGCGCCGCCTCAAGAGGCGGCCTGGAGCGCCGTCGCCGACCGATTGCAGCGCGCCGCCCGCGGCTCCGGCGAAGACGAGAATCCCTGAGCGAACGTCCCACCCCTGTCCCTGTCGTACCGCCAGTGCGAGCGCAGCGAAGCAATCTTGGCGGAACATGCGCGCGCCCCTCAAGCTTTTTTCCCCGGCGGCCGTTAGATTGACAGGGACATGTTCGAGGGTGAGGCAAATGGCCAGTCTGGGATTGATCAGGGGCGAGCGATCGGGGCGGGCTTCCAACGCTGAGGCGCTGGCGCGGATCGGCTGTGCCGTGAACCAAGCCATCGACCAGGGCTTCGTGATCGGCCGTGAGGTGCGGATTGGGACCGTCGCCGGCACCGTGATCGGCTACAACATCGCCCGCTGCGGCCAATTTCTCGGCGCCGCCTATCCGCTGCTGGTGCACACCCCGTTCGGAATCTCGAAGTGCGGCTTGGCCGAAGTCAGCCTGGCATGCTGTGCCGCTTCGGCCGGGATTTGATATACTGCGCGCCTCGCGTGGGGAAGTAGCTCAGCTGGGAGAGCGCTGCGTTCGCAATGCAGAGGTCGGGAGTTCGATCCTCCTCTTCTCCACCACCCAACACTCCAAGCAGTCCAAAATTGTCCCTGGAAGCATAACCGTGCCGTTCGGCACGCTTATGCTTCCGAAAAGCCGCGGCACGTATATGCTTCCGGTACGGCGCGATTAGAGCCGGGGCACGCGCAGGCATCGGCTTTTTTCCGTCGAACTCACACCCCCAGATATACGCCAGGATCATCGCAGCCGCTTGGCTTCATGACCTCCATCCTTCTATTGCCCAAGCCGACATCGAGCCTTTGCAGACGCGCCTGAGCCATGCACGCTTCTCGGCCTGAACGGACGGTGGCATTAGCTCCCGTGAATGTCGGTTGTCGCGCAGGTTGCCGACATTGGCTCAGATCTATGCGTGAATGGCCGCTGTAGTCTGCAGCGGCCGGCAGCACGGTGCCCATTGCGCACATTTCTCTTTGCCGTATCTTGCCAATTGCAGTCTCGGGCTATTGCCGTCTAATTGACTGGGGCGTGACGATTCGATAAAAAAATCGATCCGGGTCAAACTTAATCCCTCAACCACCAAGGGCGATAATGGTGTTGTTGAGACGTCGCAGCAAGTCATCGTATGTGATGATGTCCATCATGTTCGCATACTTGCGCTTGATTATCTCGAAGTCCAGCAACTGACTACCACTCATGTTGGCCCCGCCTATCTGATCGCGTCCAACAATGATAATTGCCTTAGGGTTGGAGATTCGAATCTTCATGCCCGGCGGCAACTCAGCGGCATACATTTCGGTGAGTTTGCTCTCACCTTTGATGCCCCATTTCGACAAGTGGAAAAGATACTTCTCGGCCTGCATGATGCTGCCGCTCAGTTCGGAGGTCGGGATACTATTGCCTCGGTAAAGGCCCTTCCGAAGGATTTTGTCATCGAAAGGTTTCTTGACTTCAATGACGTCGAGATTTCCATTCGCATCAACCAAGGCTATGTCAATGTAACGATTAGTCTTCTTGGCGGGGTCGCTGTAGTAGTCGTGAATAGTGATGTTCTTGAGTACTTTGATGTACTTCGGGAACAAAAGGAGCAGGAAGGACAGCATCAGCTCTTGCCACTCGCTCTCGGCCCAATCCTTCTTGGTCTTCAAAGCATCTTCTATCAAGTCTCGGATCAAGATGTATTTTTCAATCTCTAGTTTCTTCAGAGCGTCCAGGTCGAGTTTTGTGATGCTGGTCAGAGACATCTTTTTGTTGAGATAGCTCTCATAGCGCCCCCGCGCATCCTTCATGCCGTCGAGGTACTGAGAAAGAATCGTCTGAACACGGGCATCGGAATAGCGATCAAGTTCATAGGTGTTCGGGAATATTTTGAGTAGTTCCTCAAATACGTCCCACGGGATTGCGCCAGGGCGTGTTCCACCAATAACGATAGGATCGGAGTGTTCTAGAAGCTCTGAGAGCCGAGAAAAAATAGAGATGTTGCGCTCAGCAGCAAAGATCCGCCGCTTGAGCGTCACATCACGACTTATGAGTAAGTCGTTTTTGATATCGAGGATCCGCGCAAGGATCTTCACATAACCATCGTCGAATGTACCGAATTGGAACCGATACTCGTAATCCTCGAAATCTTGAGTGGGTGTGGGGGGATTTAAAAGATCTCCAGGTTCGAAATGGAATATTCGGGATATCTGCGCCCCATTTTTTGTCGTCAGATCATCCCAGACCCATTTATTGGCTCCCCAATCCTCTTTGTATTCAAGAGCGACACCTGTAGGCGTAATCTGAAAATCAAGCATGCTTCCCTCTGTGTAATTACTCGACACTTCTACTTGTACCTGATGAGCGAATCGGTGGGCACTCGCTCATCAGCCGGCTCTGGCAAACGCTGAATCAAAAATATGCCTTAGTGCAAAAGGATCACTCTGCCATGACCGCTTCTGGCCGGCTACCGCCTGTGAGCCAATTGCCATAAAGCCGCCAGAGACTATGCTAACGGTTTTTCCATCGGACTGCTCTAGCGGTTAGAATCCACGGACGGCACGCGGCCACGAGCAGTCATACGATATTCGCGCCCACAACGGACCTTCGATGCTTGGCTGCCCGCTCGAGCCTAGTCGCGGTCGCGCATGTGTTCCAGAATCTGGAGCACGCGAAACACCGGGTTACGCGCATCGTGCGTCGTCTCATGTGCGAGAACTCGCAACTCTTCAATCCTGCGCTTGTACTCGCCATTGATCATCAACTTCAAGTCGGGCATTTGAGCAAGACCGTCCGTGATGTAGCCCTTGGGAACGACCGGCGACCAGAACATATATTCGCACTGGAAGTTCTCCAGGTACTTTGCGCCATAGCGCTTCTGCCGCTCGTGCTTTTTCCCAATCCGCTCTACCGTCGTTCGATTGTCAGTGTAGAGCAGACCCCGAATATGCGTCGTCACCTCACAAAGATAGGCTCGATGCGATTTCAGGTTCAGACCGATCACGTCCATTTCCTCCAGCCCTTCCAGGCCACCACCAGGAGGGCGGACGTTGTAGTCGACGACATCGCAGTCCAGCTTCAGTTGGAGATAGGCCCCGACAATGTATTCGCCGATGTCAGTCAGCATGCTCGCTTCCTTGTTGGTCGTTAGCTCTTGACGAGAGAGCCAACGACCACTTTCCGCAGGGTGACGGACAGCTCGTACTCGTAGAGCGATACGTTGGAGAGATACGCGCATGCAAGCTTGAGGTCCTCCGAGATTTCCCTTGCAGCGATGATGCCCCGCACACCCTGGCCGGGCTCCGCGTGATTCTTTTCGATCCAGGCCATGTAGCGAAGAATTTGGCCGATCACGCGGTCGTACCCGCGCGAGACCTTCAACTCGATTACCACGAAGCGCTTCTGCGCATCGACGGCAAGGATGTCGATGAAGCGACCACCGGCGGGAAACTCGATGCCAGTGATTCCTTCGTCCTGATAGAGCTGAAGGCCCGGCTCAATAATGGACAGATTCTTGGCTAGAAAGCTGCGCAGGTCTTTCTCGTACGCGAACTCGCTCGGGCCTTGGACCTCGTCAGGCTCTCCTGGCGCCTGAGGTGCTACGGCCGCATCCGCGTTCGAATGAATGGGTGCCGAATCGTGTGCCGCATCGTAAAGACGGAAGCGAGAGCCATCGATCTGGTACAGCAAGTCCTCATCATCCTTGACGCTGTAGTGCAGCCGGCTCGGGGCATTGGTCGAAAACCGGATGAGGTGGGCGCTGATCGTGCCTTCCTTGATCTTCGGGTAGTTCTGGCCGAACCAATCGATAGCATCGTCCTTGGAGAACGCTGTACCTTGCTTTGGCGCAAGTGCAGCAACCATGTCGCGGATTAGAAGGCGGACTGGCTTGTCATAGATTGGCATGGTGGAGACGGCGATTGAGTTGGTCGGTTATGGCAAGGCGCTATTTCGATTTTTCGTTGTGCGTCTCTGTAAGAAAGACAGCCAGCGTTGAGGCGGCGCCGACGGCAAGCTTGGCATGCCGGGATTGCAGACCCTTTGCGCCAGCGGTCTTGCCGTGTCCCGTGCCGTAGTTGTTACGCAATTCCGCAACTCCTTGCGTAATCGTTGCGAGGTTGCTCAGCAAGCGCTTGATTGTGTCTCCAGCCTTTGCCTTGTCGTTGATGTCATCAGGAGTCAGCTCAAGCTCCTTGCTTGTCAGCTTCACCAACTCGGGCAGATCAGCGTTTTTCGAGAATGAAACACCGCGCTCAGTCAGGATGGTCTTGCAACATGTCTCGACCAGTTCCTTTGCCGTGCCGATGGCCAAGCTGGGATCGTTGAGGACGGCTGCCTCCATCCTGGTGATCTGCTGGGCTACATAACCTGGATCGGTGCCTGCCAGGGTATGGCGTGCAGCCGCGACGCCTGGAGTAGCGCCGACCCCGACGAACTTGCCAATATAGACTGGCTTGCCAGATAGCTTGGTCTTCTCCACGAGTTGGAAGCCATCCTGCTTGAGAAACTGGTTGTAGAGCTGGCAATACCGTTCGGATTCGGTTACGTCAGGGCGGACGACTGGATGGATCGTTTCGCAGAGGAATCGTAGTAGAACTTCATCGTCACCGCCGAGCAAATTGAAGCGGGAATCGTGGAATATCCAGTCGTAGTCCCAGTCGTCGTTGGCAACCGTGTGCTTCCATATGTCGCCGGCCGCATCGTTGTAGCGATGGTCAGTCGATGGCAGACTTTGAAGATCGAATAGTCGGCTCAGGAAGGCAGGGCCATCGAGACGCCCGGCCCAATCGACACCTTCGGCGGTCATAGCGTCGAATATGTCCCGGCGGGTGATCTGAGAAATCTTCATTTCAGCGTTGCCGGCGGCCCCACATCGCCGCCTCTTGGTTTTCGTGGATGTGCGAGATATCGTCCAGTGTGCAGAGGTTGAAGGCGAACTTCCAGGCATCAATTCGGCACACGAGGTGTTTGACGTGGCTTGCCAGGGAGTTCTCAAGAAACTTGCCGGCCTCGATCACTGTTCTTCCGTCATGGCCATGGATCACCGCAGACAGGGCGTCGAACGGGAAAGGCACACTGACGGCCTGCGGAGAATCCAAGAACTTCTCATCGCTGGCAAGATGTGGCGGGGCATTTGCGAAACACCGCCATTCGCGTTCATATGCCCATTCTTGACTCTTTACCAAGGCGGCATCTTGGAGCTTTTTGATTGTCGGCCGTTTGGTTCGGTATCGGACCTTGTGCGGCTCGTACCGTTTGAAGAAGTCTGACTCGGTATCGAACTCCAGGACGATGCCCTCGCCTTTGTTTCCGTAATGAGCCCACATTGGCGGTGACGTGGACGTCTCGCAAAGACAGAGAACGGGGATCGCTCCGAACCCATCGGTCGGGTGTGAGCCAGCAGGTCGCAAATCAAAAACGTCGTTGAACTTGTTCGAGAACCGAAACCAGAGCGATGGCTGTGCAAATAGCTTTTCTGCCCCGTCGGGTGGGAGGTACTTGTAGAGCTTCCTGGGCACGGAGAACAACATGGCTCTTCTCCTCTGATTGTATACTGCCATGATACATAACACCGCTTGAGAATTCATTCGTCCCATGGAACAAGTACCGACATTCGATACGCAGCAGATGCAGGCTATTGCCAAGGCCCTGGCGCCCACCGACGACGGCCTGACTGGGTCCCAGATCGAGTATCTCCTTGCCCAATGCAAGGTTCCCGACGTAACGCCCGACCTAGCAAAGTGGCAACGACTCTTTAACGCCTTTGCCGCCTGGCAGAACGAGAAGCAGGTCGGAAACCACGTGCTCATGTTTATCAATCGCACTATGGCGCCCGTGCAGTTCACCGATGATCAACCCAAGTTTGAACGCTGGCGGGATCGACTCAATCCGGTATTGGCATTCTCGGGATTCTTTGTCGGTGACGATGGTCGTGTCCGCAGGACGAAGGTGGCGACAAACCTTGATGAGGCAACCCCAGAGCGCAACAGCTCCAACGCTTGTTAGAGAGCCGTGGCGTTCATTCGGACGTGTTGCTGGACTGGATG
>JAJXUF010000152.1 GCA_021783175.1 Pseudomonadota bacterium | reverse complement strand
GATCTCCATGCCGTACTTGGCGGCAGCCGATGCCAGGAATTCGTACACTTCATGGTTTGTCTTGTCGGCCACCGCCAGGTCCGGCTTGGCGCCGACTTTAGCGCGAATGAGATGGTCACAATGCACTGTGGTGGGGACGGCAGTCGTCTTTCGGCCGGCGGAAATGAACTGCAGGATCGCCATCTGTGCCGTGGCATCCTGCATGGCCACGCGATCCGGCCGCAAAGCCACGGTCGTGACACCGCGCTGCGGCAGGTCATCACCGCCATCCCAATGGGCATAAAGGATCTTCTCGGCCAAGGTTAGCGGTTGGCTGACGCGGCGGCGCACGGCGGCCAGACGGCCTGGCAATGACTGGTAGTACTGGCGGGCCATGGTTATGGCGTCGGCGGGCGTCTTTTCCATTGCGAGTTCCTAATAAATATGGCCGCAAACTGCAGAACGGGCCGGCATTGTAAATCAACCGCTGGAGCGGTGCTACGCTGCATTCCAGCGTCTGCTACCACCAGCCATGGTATTGGCCACACCCAGCCTGCTGAACATTCACGTTTCGAAAAGACCGCAAGGGCGTCCAGCGCTCGCGGCTCACGGCATCTGGATGATCACGCAGTCTTTAAAAGCGGCAGAGGACACTCGGACTGGCTCGCGGCGCCGAACCCAGGCTCATGGCGCCGCCCCGATCTGCGACTCCAGTGCTTCCCATCGCTGGTAAGCCGATTGGATCTGCTGGGTTACGGTAGCCAGGCGCGACACTGTCGCCGCAATCTTGTCCGCGGGCTGCTGATAGAATCCGGGTGCGCTTACCGCTGCGTGCAGAAGCGATTGCTCGGCCTCAAGAGTTTCGATCTTGCCCGGGATGGTCTTCATCTCCTGCTGTTCCTTATATGAGAGCTTGCGCGATTTTTCGCTGCGCGCCTCCGGTTGGGACGGGGATGAAGACTGCAGCAAATCTTCGCGTCGAGCAGATTCGCCCGGGCGCGCGCCCGCGGCGCGGCGCTGACGCAGCCAGTCAGAGTAGCCACCGGCATATTCCCCGATGCGTCCATCACCCTCGAACACGAGGGTGCTTGTCACGACATTATCGAGAAACGCGCGATCATGACTGACGAGGAGCAGCGTGCCCTGGTAGTCGACCAGAAGCTCTTCCAGCAGCTCGAGCGTTTCGACATCGAGATCGTTGGTGGGCTCGTCCAGCACCAGCAGATTGGCGGGCTGCGAAAAGAGGCGCGCCAAAAGCAATCGGTTCCGCTCGCCGCCGGAAAGCGTGCTCACCGGTGACTGCAGCCGTTGCGGCGGGAACAGAAAGTCCTGCAGGTAGCCGGCTACGTGGCGGCTGCGACCATTGATCGTTACCGTATCGCGTCCGCCGCCGACGCTTTGCATTACGGTGGCGGCAGGATCAAGCTGGGCGCGCTGCTGATCGAAATAGGCCACCTGCAGCTTGGTGCCCTGGGAAACGCGTCCGCTGTCTGGCTCAAGCTCACCCAGCAAGAGGCGGATGAGCGTTGATTTGCCCGCACCGTTAGGACCGATGATTCCGATGCGGTCGCCCCGCATGATGCGCGTCGAGAAGTCCCTGATTATGACCTTGTCGCCGAAGCTCTTTCCTACATGTTCGACATCTGCCACCAGCCGGCCGGATTCCCCGCCCTGTTCCAGGCCAAGGGCCACCTGACCGGGTCGCTCGCGTCGCGCGCGACGCTGTTCGCGCAGCGCCTCTAGCGCGCGCACCCGACCTTCATTACGCGTGCGCCGCGCCTTGATGCCCTGACGTATCCAGGCTTCTTCCTGCGAAAGTTTCTTGTCAAAGAGCGCATTCTGCTGCGCTTCAGCAGCTAACTGGTCCGACTTCCTGCGCACGTAATCGTCGTAGGTTCCAGGCCACGAAGCCAGCGTGCCGCGATCCAGTTCAACGATGCGCGTTGCCAGCCGCCGCACGAATGCCCGGTCGTGGCTGACAAAAAGCACCGCACCGGTGTAATTCGCAAGAAATTCCTCAAGCCAGGTGATGGCGTCGAGATCGAGATGGTTGGTTGGCTCGTCGAGCAAGAGCACGTCCGGTTCACTGACCAAGGCACGCGCCAACAGCGCGCGCCGCCGCCATCCGCCGGAGAGTGAACGCAATTGAGCGTCTCCGTTCAGATCGAGGCGCGACAGCACGGTCTCGACCCGCTGCTCGAGGCGCCAGCCGTCAGCGGCTTCGAGCGCATGCTGCAAATCGGCCAGGCGTTGTGAAGATTCCGCCGTATGTGCGCGCGCGACTTCGCGGGCGGCGATGTGATATTCGGATAGCAGCTTGCCGAGATCGGCAAGGCCGCCGGCGACGACATCGAACACTGTTTCATCGCTGTCGAGGGCGACCTCCTGCGCAAGATGTCCGATGCGCGTCCCGGGTCTCACCCAGAATTCGCCGTCGTCGAGCGTCGCTTCGCCGCTCACCACGCGTATGAGAGACGACTTGCCCTCGCCATTACGGCCGACCAGACACACCCGTTCGCCGCGGCGAATTTCGAGCGACGCATTGTCGAGCAGCGGGTGGTGTCCGAAAGCGAGCGATGCTTTGGTGAAACGCAGTAAAGGCATGATCCTCTTGGCCGCCTATAACGAGAGCCAGCGCAGCCTGGGCCGGCGCTGGAAGTTACATTTTACCCTGTCTTTGTGTTTTCCCGCATCCGGCTCATTTCGCCAGGAGCACTCATCCATCAGCTGTTGCGGACTTTGGCTGCTGACGCTTGATAGGTCTTATAACCGTCTTTATTGAGATTTGCCTAACATTGCTCGCGGCCAGAAGGCGTCTGCTGGCTGCAATCAGAACTCGCAAAGACCTGGATTGACTTGTAGATCTCTCTTTTTCGCCGAGGACGCGCATCCCGCCAGCCTCTGGGTCGGCAGGATTGACATGATTGTGGGTGACCAAATCCTGATCATCTTGTCAGCTCGGTAGCGGCGTTGATGCGAGCCTAAGACTTGGTGAGCCGACTTGCGGCAGTATAGGAAGCCTTTTTGAGCGCTAGCGCCTGCGCTCGGCCCAAGCGCTGCTCGACCATGCGCTGCGCAGCCTCCCATCGGGGCCGCAGTTTTGTGAGAAGTGCTTGTCCTCGCGGCGTTAGGCGCCAGCGCCGGCGCCGGCGGTCATCCCCGACGGCATCTGCCGCAAGCCCCGCCTTCCGCACCAGCGCCAGTGTCCGGGTTGCCGTAGTCTGGTCGATGCCGATGGCCTTCGCGAGTTCCGTCGTCGTCAGATCCGGCGCCGATTCGAGCGCCTGCAGCGCCGTGTACTGGGTTGCATGCACGCCGCTTCCGGCGAGCAAGTCCTCGTACAGCGCCGTCAGCGCGCGGGCTGCTTGCCGCACGGTCGCACAGTAACAGGGAAGCGGCTTAAGTTTCATGTGATGTACCGCATGGACCCGTAAGTTGCATTCTCAGGCGCTCCGTCACACATCCGCATGCGCACTCCACAAAAAGGCGACCCTGCCAACTCCGCTGCCACAGAAAGCGCCCGAGGCCACGCGCAAATTCATTCCTGCTCAGTGCATCGCTCGCAGAAGCTGCCAGAAGATCAAGACATGCGTGACGAGGAGCGCGGGAACAATGACAGTCGGTATGAAGAACGACGCGCCGAGCTGCCCCGGCCCCTTGGACGCGAGGCGCCGTGGTCCCTGGACCATGGCATTGAGCAGATCAGCCATCCCCCAGAAATTGAAGACCCACGTTACGGCTAGCGCACCGGGCAAATGCGCATGCAACATCAGCGCCGCAATGACCGCCAGAATCGCTGCCACCAGGTCACCGTAGGCGGCCGGCCGGGCAAAACCTGGCGGCAGACCTTCCGGTGCCACGACACCCGGAAGAAGAAAGGTCAGGCCGATGAACCGATAGGCATGAATCGCTACCAGCGCTGTCAGCGCGGTGAAGGCATCCGTGGCAGCCAGCACGGGCATGAGGTAAAGCCGCGTCAGCAGCCCGAATGCGATGAAACCCATGAGTACACTCAGGCCGAATATCGCCCCAAATAATGCACGGTTGCCCGCGGCGCGATTGTTCATCATGTGGTACCTCCCGTTGATGGAATATCCATACCCGGCGCAAAACCCTGGAGACCGTTGCGCGGGCACCAGCGGTGCACGTGCCTCACTGACAATTGGAATCCATGGCTCAGGCCGCACCCCGTGAAGCGCTCCGCAACGGCAATGCGGGTTTCGCCACCCTATCGATTTCGCGTAGAGCCTTCATACTACCATTCCATGTATATGCATGCAATATCAAGCGAGTTTCGATCTCCCGGTTCAGGACTGGCAATCCGCCGAACTGCTCAGGCCTTCCGTCACCAAGCCCGTGATCGTGACGATCAAACAAGGCCTCGTGATCCGGCAATTAGGCCGGCTTAGCGAACAGGACCGTCGAGCTTTGGCAGAGAACTCAAAATCGATCCTGGGATAAAGCAATTCGGCATCATGCTCTTCGCACACCGCACTCTAGGCTCGCTTGGCATGCCGATCATGATTCGATTGCCCAGTCTTACGGATAATCCAGCTGGTTGACCGGAAACTACTTGAGTCCACACTTGATACGATCAACTTCCACGGAGCCAACCTGCAAACCATCCTTCCCGCGAAAGTCGTAGAAAACAGAAACATTGTGGTCAAAGAAATATTTTAGTGAGACGGATTTACACGCCGAATTCGTTACGTTTGGTGCGACTTTGGCGTCAAAAATCCCCGGGGCGACCTTGGTGGACTCGATGTTCGGGAGCGTATACAGATACGTAAATTTGAGGCCAGGGCCGGCCACTGCACCATCCAGCCGGGTTTGCGCATCCACCATCTTCGGCGCACCCCGTGTAACTTGGTCCGCGGCCAGCGACAGTTCACTCTCAATGGCGCTGGATGCGATGCTATTTCCTGATATCGCCTGATCTCTGGGGCCCGCGGGGGTCGCGTTAGGTGCCGAAAACGACTGTACCTGTGCTTGTGCCTGCTTGGCCCGCGTGACGTAACCTTTATATGCGGGAATGGCCACAGCGGCCAGGACGCCGATGATATAGACCAGCATCAGCAAGCCAAATCCCCCGCCCAGGCGCCCGGCGTACGGAATAAATGCTGACAGAAGGTAAGCAAATCCGTTGCGCTTCGGCATTGCTTTTTCAGTGTCCATTACGCGTGCGGCGCGCTTAGTTAGCCAAGGGTAGGCCGCAGTCAGTTCGTGAAAAGACATCCAGAAACCGGAGGAGTGTTTGGCCTGATTAACATAAGCCTTTAGGTCGAGCTGTTTCCAGCGTTCGGCACCGGCTGACAACGCCGCCAGCGCGCGCGCAGCGCCTTCGGGTGAGCCGCTGCAGGCTAGCCCATGGCGGTCACAAGTGCTTTCCCGAGCGCGTGAATAGGCGGCGCCAAGCAGCGGCAACCATAGCACCGGCCAGCGCAACAAATGCTTGCTCAAGTGCTTCATGCGCAGGTGGCCAAGTTCGTGGCCGATGTAAAAGCGAATGCCGTCGTCCTGGTTTTTCATGGCATCAACGGTGTTTGACATCAGCACGACATACTGCGTGTTCAGGAACTTGGTAGCGAATGCGTTGAGTACGCCGTTGCCATTAAGGATGTATGCCTGGGGACGCGTCTTCATCTGCAACCGATCGCAACAAGCAACAAATTGCGAGTACAGATCGGGAAACTGGTTTTCCGTCAGCTCGACGCCATTGCCTTTGATGTGAGCAATCAGCGTGGATTGGATAAACAGGTAAAGC
This sequence comes from Pseudomonadota bacterium, assembly GCA_021783175.1. Next base: position 1,162 of record JAJXUF010000152.1, on the reverse strand, counting down.
AAAAAACCTACTGCAAGGAAAATCAATGCGACACCGAATGTCCCGGCGATGATCGCTAACCAGGCCAGAAGACCGAGGACGAGGGTGATATTAGAAAGTGTCCGTTCACGTGGATAAACCAGTTCATTCATGTTTAATGACTCCCTTATTGTTGGTGGCTAATTCTTATTTTTTGATGGCTAACTCACTAACGCGAACTCAACAATCTCCTTATGCAGGATTCGTGGCTGATGTGAAGTATTGTGTGGGGATCGCTGTGTACTAGTCAAAGAGAATACTTCTGCGACAGATCAGTCGTTAGGCGCCTTGGGAGCCGCCGATGGCAATTTTCGAACACGGCAACCAGCGGGGTATTAGGCGGCCTTCGCCACGATCAAGGACGGACGCATCGCCATGGCGCCGCGGGAACATCCAGCGCCGACGCTGGAACAGATGAATCACGCCCAGGACATCATCGAGCACTGGCGACATGAGTACAACACCGAGCGTCCCCACAGCTCGCTCGGCAATCAAACGCCCGAGGCCTATGCACGGGCACGACAACAGCAGGTATCATGCAACGCGGACTCCAGCTTCCCGCCGTACTAAGTTGGGGAGCAGGTCACCACCACTACAACCACGTTCGGCCACACAGCGCGCTCGGCTATCGTCCGCCAGCTCCACTGACAGTCATGCCGAAACAGAAACCCGACACTCTTCAACAACCGACAAAGATGCAGTAATCCCGCTGTGCGACTGGCACAAAAACTGCGTCAGGCCAGCATATCTTCCAATTTACTGAAAGACATCGGCATCATGCACCATGTTTGATAACACCGTGCAAACTGTAAAAACGGAAGTTTCTGGAGGATAACGGCTGGCGTGTCAGGTTAAAGTCTGAGAAGTCATGCGCGAAATATTTACCCACAAAAAAGCCCCGCATGAGCGGGGCTTTTGCAATGATGCGACGGTGAACTGCCTACGGCACGATTTCAAACACCGTGCCATCACCATGCGAGCCGTTGTAGGAAGTGGTCGTGCCATAGATGTTGCCACTGGCATCCAGCACCACACCCGCATAGGGGCTAGTACCATCAGTGCCGGAGCCGAAGGAATGCAGCACGCTCTCAGCCCCACCCGGGGTGATTTTAAACACGGTGCCATAACTACCGGTGCGACCGCC
>JAJXUF010000151.1 GCA_021783175.1 Pseudomonadota bacterium | reverse complement strand
CGGCCGAAGCATCGGGCGGGCAACCTCCCGCAGCAGTGGTGCAGATATTGAATGGCCCCAATGCCGGCAAAGAGCTGGAACTGGTCAAGAACCTGACGACGCTGGGCAAGCCCGGAGTGCAAGTGGCGGTGCTGGCGCGCCGTCCGCACGGGTTTTTCATTACCCATGTGGAAGGCGGCAGCTTCCCCACCGTGAACGGGTCGTCTATCGGCGAACAGCCTCATCAGCTCAGGGATCATGATCTTATCGAACTGGCTGGCGTAAAGATGGAGTTCTATTTCAAGACCTGATTACCCCAGTGATCAGTCAGCTCGCAGTCCGGTGGGAGGAAGGTCGGGGGGGCAAGTGAAGAAGCACGCACTTCTTGTTGCGCTCGGACTTTCGCTAGTACTCCTGTTTGTGGGCGATGCCGCCGGATTTTACCGTCTGGGCTTCGTCCAGTTCATCGATGCGAAACTTTACGATTACCGTTTGCGGTTGACCTTGCCCGACAAGGGTGACGATCGCATCGTCATTCTCGACATCGACGAAAAAAGCCTGAAAGAAGAAGGGCGCTGGCCTTGGGGGCGGGACAAGCTGGCGGCGCTGATGGACGAATTGTTCGGGCATTACGGTGCTGCGGTGGTCGGCTTCGACGTAGCGTTCGTCGAAAGGGACAACAGTTCCGGCCTGAAAGTGCTTCAGGAACTGGGGAAGAATCAGTTCAAGAACGTGGCGCAGTTCCAGTCGGTGCTGACCCGGATCACACCCCATCTCGAATACGACAAACTTTTCGCCGACAAGATCAGGCAGAGAAACGTGGTGCTGGGTTACTACTTCAGCAATAGCGAGCGCGGTTCCGCCAAGAGCATCTCCGGCGTCCTGCCGGAGCCGGTTTTTCCCGCGGGTACTTTCAGGGGGCGCCCGATCTTGTTCATGCGCTGGGACAGCTACGGCGGGAATCTGCCGGAATTGCAGCGCAGCGCGGAATCGGCCGGGCACTTCAACCCCGTGGTCGATTTCGACGGGGTAGTGCGACGCGTGCCGATGATCGTCGAATACGATGGGGCGTATTACGAGTCTCTGGCGCTTGCCGTCGTGCGCGCCGCGCTGGGTATGCCCAGGTTATCGCCGGGGTACGCGACCGGAAAAGACAGGAACTACGGCGGACTGGAATGGCTGACGCTGGAGTCGTCGCAGGGGAATCTGCGCATTCCGGTGGATGCGGAGGTCAGTACACTGGTGCCTTACCGCGGTGCGCGCGGCACCTTTCGTTACATATCGGTGTCGGATGTGTTGCATGGACGCATCCCGCTGGCAGATCTGAAAGACAGGATCATACTGGTGGGAACTTCCGCGCCTGGATTGATGGATATGCGCTCCACGCCGGTCGGCGAGGTCTATCCCGGGGTGGAGATCCATGCCAGCATGATCAGCGGCATCCTCAATCAGGACATCAAGCAGAACCCGCCCTACCTGTTGGGGGCGAATGTGCTGATGTTGCTCACCGCAGGGGTTGCATTGGCCGTTCTCCTGCCCCTGTTGAGTCCTGCGTATGGAACGTTCCTTTCGGCAGGCGTGCTACTGGTTGAGGTCGTTGTCAACGGCTCGCTGTGGGAGTATGGCAATATTGCCCTGCCTTTTGCGGGCGGCTTGATCATGGCTATGGCATTGTTCGCGCTGAACATGACCTATGGCTACTTTACGACGGAGCGTACCAAGCGCCAGATCACCGGCTTGTTCGGCCAGTATGTGCCGAGCGAAGTGGTGGACGAGATGAGCAGGAATCCGGAGCGAGTCTCGATGGAAGGCGAGAGCCGCGAAATGACCGTCCTGTTCTCCGATGTGCGCGGCTTCACCACGATCTCGGAAGGGCTCGAACCCAGGGAATTGTCCCTGTTGATGAACGAGTTTCTGACCCCTCTCTCGCGCGTGATCTACAGCCATCGCGGCACAATTGATAAATACATGGGCGACTGTATCATGGCGTTCTGGGGGGCGCCGTTGCCGGACTCTCGCCACGCTTATCATGCCGTGCTGGCCGGGCTGGAGATGCAGAGGGCCTTGAGCGGCCTGCAGGCGCATTTCAGGGAACGCGGCTGGCCGAACATTGCCATTGGCGTGGGCATCAACACCGGACGGGTGAGCGTCGGCAACATGGGCTCCGAAGTGCGCGTGGCTTATACCGTGATGGGCGATGCAGTGAACCTGGCGGCGCGTCTGGAAGGGATTACCAAGGAGTATGGAGTCGGTGTGCTGGTGGGAGAGGTGACCAGAGAAGAGGCCCCGGAATTTGTCTATCGCGAACTTGATCTGGTGCGCGTCAAAGGAAAAGACAAACCGGTGGCAGTCTACGAACCAATCGGCCCGGTCGGAGAGGTCGAATCCTCCGTGCTTGAAGAAATCAGGCTGTTCCAGCAGGCGCTGAGGCTTTATCGCAAGCAGGAATGGGACAAGGCGGAACTGCAATTGTATGGCCTGTCGAAGATCGCTCCGCAGGAGAAATTGTATGGAGTGTACGGCGAGCGCATCGCCTACTATCGCAACAATCCGCCGGGCGAGAACTGGGATGGCGTGTTTGTCTTCAATACGAAATGAGTGAAGCGGGAACGCTGACGATGAAACTGAGAATATTGGGATGCAGCGGGGGTATCGGGGGCAACTTGCGCACCACCTCGATGCTGATCGATCACGATGTGCTGATCGACGCCGGAACCGGCGTCGGCGATCTGAGCCTGGCCGAGATGAGCGTGATCGACCACGTCTTTGTGACTCATTCGCATCTCGATCACATCGCTTGCCTGCCGCTGCTCATCGACAGCGCGGGATTCATGCGCGACCAGCCTTTGGTCATTCATGCGACCGACGAGACATTGAACATCCTCAAGCAGCATGTATTCAATTGGGAGATATGGCCGGATTTCAGTGAAATACCCAGCCTGCATCAGCCCATCCTGCGTTATGAGCGGATCGTGCTGGGCGAGACGGTGGACATCGGCGGTCGCAAGATCACGCCTCTGCCGGCGAACCATGTGGTTCCGGCGGTCGCCTTCCGGATCGACAGCGGAAGGCAGAGCCTGGTGTTCAGCGGAGACACGACCACATGCGATGCCTTGTGGGAAGCAGTCAATCGCATCCCGAACCTCGAATACCTGATTATCGAAACGGCCTTTTCGAATGCGGAAAGGGAGCTTGCCGTCATCTCCAAGCACCTCTGCCCTTCATTGCTGGCGGAAGAGCTGGGCAAGCTCAAGCTCGATCCCAAGATATACATCACTCACCTGAAGCCCGGCGAGATCGAGTTGACGATGCAGGAAGTCAGCGAGTGCGTGCGGAAATTTGTGCCGAAGATGCTGCAAAACGGGCAGGTATTCGAATTTTAGGAGCGGACGAAGACAACATTATGCAGGATATCCTGGACATCAGAGTGCTCGCCGCGCTGGAACCGATCTCGTCGTTCAGCCCGGCGCGCCTGCGCGAACTGCTCGACTATTGTCATGTGGAAAGCGTGGCGCAGGGCAGCGACCCGTTCAGGGATCATCCGCCCACGGGGCAGTCGGTCTATTTGCTGCGCGGCGAGTTGGAAGTGGTGTACGAGGATGACAATCGCGTGCTGATCCGGTCCGGTTCGGAATGGGCGCGTCATCCCATAGGCAAGCGCCAGCCGACCATCCGCTCGGCGCTTGCCTTGAGCGACGTACAGCTGTTGCGCGTTGACGACGAACTGCTGGACCGCATGGTGACATGGGATCAGTTCGCCTATCATGACGACGTGAGGCCGACGGCGTTGAAGGACGGCTCGGAGTCGGCGCTGAAAAGATTGCTCAATTCAGGCATGTTCAGCGCGGAGAACCTGAGCAACAGTCCGTTTGCGCATCTGCCGTCGGCCAATATCGGTAAACTGCTTAACTGCATCGAGGCTATCGCGGTATGGGACAAGGATGTCATCGTCCGCGAGGGAGATGACGGGGATTATTATTACCTGATCGAAAGCGGACGCGCCCAGGTCACGCGTCTCGTCGGCGGAACCAATCTGGTATTGGCCGAACTCAAGACGGGCGATGTCTTTGGCGAGGAAGCGCTGATCTCAGAAACCAAACGCAACGCCACGGTGACAATGAAGAGTAACGGTGTGCTGTTGCGCCTGAAGAAGCAGGATTTCCTGAAATTGATGCAGGAACCCCTGCTGCATCGCGTCAATTACGAGGATGCCAGGAAGAAAGTCGCCCAGGGTGCAATCTGGATGGATGTGCGCCATCCGCCGGAATACCGGTACGACAAGTTGCCGGAAGCGATCAATGTTCCGCTCAATGACATCCGCAACGCAATCGGGGTGCTCAGCAAGGCAACAACGTATATCGCGTACTGCCAGAGCGGACGACGCAGCGCAGCCGCTGCATTCATTCTGGCCCAGGCAGGATACGACGTGTATGTATTGGAGAACGGTTTGTGGTCTGTGCCCAAGGCGCAGCAACAATAGCAGTCGCAAGGTTGAGGAGGAATAGAATGGCCAGTCCGGTACAAGGCAATATGAACGAGATGGGGTTGCGGTTGGAGTTCACCAGGAACCTCAATCATGTAACCAACAAGATCCACGCCACCAGCAACATCGACGAGATCATGCTGGACGTCAGCAAGGACATCTGCACCTTGTTCAATGCCGACCGCCTGACCATCTACGTGGTGGGCGAAGACAAGGCATCGCTGATCTCCAAGGTCAAGACCGGTCTGAATTCGTTCAAGGATCTGAAGCTGCCCATTGCCGAGCAAAGCATCGCGGGTTACGCCGCATTCCACAAGAAGTTGCTCAATCTCAAGGATGTTTACGATGAGCAGGAACTGGCTGCTTTAAGTACGACGTTGCGCTTCCTTCAGGACGTAGACAGGCGCACCGGCTACCGTACAAAACAGATGCTGGTTGCGCCTATCGTCGACGTCGAGGGCGGGGATCTGATCGGGGTAATGCAGGTCATCAACAACAAGGCCGGCATCCCTTTTCCATCGATGGTGGAAGAGGGCGCGCGCGAACTGGCACAAACCCTGGCGGTCGCTCTCAAGCAGCGCCAGCAACAGGCCAACACGGTCAAGACAAAATACGACTACCTCGTTTCCGATGCGGTGATGTCCGCGGCAGAGTTCGAACTGGCAACGCGCACCGCGCGGCGCAAGGGCGTGGATGTCGAAGACGTGTTGCTGGATGAGTTCCAGGTCAAGCCGGAAGCGTTGGGCAAGGCGCTGTCCAGTTTCTTCGGAGTGCCTTATGAACCGCTCAAGGCGGACCGGATCAAGCCGTCCGAGCTCCTGCGCAACCTGAAGCGCGAATATGTGGCAAGCAGCCACTGGGTGCCGGTGGACGACACCCCGGAAGGTGTGGTCATTCTCACCACCGACCCGGAACGTATACAGGCCTCGCGGGTGGTCAACAACATTTTCCCCAAGAGCAGGTTGATCTACAAAGTCTGTACGCAGCGCGAATTCAAGGCTACGCTCGACCAGTTCTACGGTGGCGGCAGTTCCGGTGTGGGCGACATCACCGGCAGCTTTGAAGATACGGGAAGCATGGATGACCTGTTGACCTCGCTGGGCAGCGGGGACGAGGAAGAGTCGGGCGCCAGCCAGGATGAAGTCAGTGCGGCGGCGGATAACGAACTGGTCAAGCTGGTCAACAAGATCATCATCGACGCCTACAAGATGGGGGCCTCGGATATCCATATCGAACCCCAGCCCGGCAAAGGCAAAACGGGGATACGTCTGCGCAAGGACGGTACGCTGTTGAACTACATCGAAGTGCCTTCCACTTATCGCAATGCGATGATCACCCGCCTCAAGATCATGTGCGATCTCGACATCTCCGAGAAGCGCAAGCCGCAGGACGGCAAGATCAAGTTCAAAAAATATGGCCCCCTGGATATCGAGCTGCGCGTGGCGACCATTCCTTCGCAGGGCGGCGTGGAAGACGTGGTGATGCGTATCCTGGCTTCCGGCGAACCCATCCCGCTGGAAAATATGAACTTCTCGGCGCGCAATCTGGAATTGGTGAAGAAAACCATCAGCAAACCTTACGGCTTGTTTTTCGTTTGCGGCCCGACTGGTTCGGGTAAAACGACGACGCTGCATTCCATCCTGAAGCACATCAACACGCCGGATACCAAGATATGGACGGTGGAGGATCCGGTGGAAATCACGCAAAAAGGCTTGCGCCAGGTGCAGGTCAACAAGAAGGCCGGGCTGGACTTCGCTTCCATCATGCGCTCATTCCTGCGTGCCGATCCCGATGTGATCATGGTGGGCGAAATGCGCGACAAGGAGACGGTCTCCACCGGCATTGAGGCGTCGCTTACAGGCCATCTGGTGTTCGCCACCCTGCACACCAACAGCGCGCCCGAATCCATCATTCGCCTGCTCGACATGGGCATGGATCCGTTCAACTTTGCCGATGCCCTGCTCGGTATCTTGGCGCAACGTCTGGCCAAACGCTTGTGCAAGGACTGCAAGAAAGCGCACATCGCGTCGCAGGACGAGATCAAGGCATTGCTGACCGAATATGCCGAGGAAATGCGCAATACCGAGACCTGGAAGAAAGACCCGAACGCCGCCTACAAGACGTTGTACGGGGAGTGGGTCAAGCTGTTCGGAGACGATAAAGGCCAGATCAAGCTTTACGAAAAAGTGGGTTGCGAAAAATGTACCGGTACGGGCTATCGCGGGCGAGTCGGTTTGCACGAATTGCTGATCGGCACCGATGCAGTGAAGAAGGCCATCCAGGGGCATGCGCGGGTCGCCGAGCTGTTTGCGCTTGCGCTGGAAGAAGGGATGCGTACCCTGAAACAGGACGGTATTGAAAAAGTCCTGAGTGGTATCACGGATATCCATCAAGTGCGCGCCGTTTGCATCAAGTAACTCTCATTTCATTCCGCGATTGGTCAAAGTCATGACGCAAGGCGAAAAACTGCTGCACCGGCTGGAGGAATTGAACGCCATCGGTGTGGCGCTTTCCAGCGAACGCGATATCGAGCGCCTGCTGGAGACCATTCTGGTCGCCGCCTCAGCCAGCATCATG
>JAJXUF010000036.1 GCA_021783175.1 Pseudomonadota bacterium | reverse complement strand
ACGCCGCTGACGCGGCGCGAATTGCACGTAAGGTGGCAATGCTAGTTCCGGTAATCTGTATCAAAGGTTAGGTGGCGGCCATGAAATCGGACGAAACTGGCGGCGTGTCGATCGGACCTGGAGACGTACTGATCATTCCCGATGCACAGAACGACTTTCTCCCGGTCGGGAGCCTGGCGGTCGCAAACAGTGACGGTGCTTACAAGCTGCGGCAATACGCCGGAAATGCGCGGCGCAAGCGCTCGGGGGGCAAGGCCACCTGGCCAGCAGCAACACAGGTAAATCGCCACCTCGACACCCAGGGGACGATGCGCGGCGACCTCCTGACATTGGCGCAAGAGTCCGCGGACGAAAAGGCGCTCCTGCAATTGGTAATGCGAAGCGGCAAGCGAGTGGATTCTGCGCAAACGCTGGAGATAGCGCGTGCCCATGCGGCAGCCAATATCGCGCAATTGGCGACATCGCTGAAACTTTTGACCGCAAACGCCCAACACCCGCCGGCGGTCTCCCCCGGGTTACAGGCGATTGCCCAGACCGTCGACAGACGTCCGATTTGACTGCTTGCCGGACGCAAGGAAACAGCGATGCCCGTCCATAACGCTGACATTGCCGCCGTTTTCGGCGAGATTGCCGATATCCTGGAAATCCAGGGAGAGAACACGTTTCGCATACGCGCCTACCGCAATGCGGCGCGCACAGTAGGCGAGTTCGGCAAGGACATGCGTAAGATGATCGCGCAAGGCCAGGACCTCACCGAGCTGCCCGGGATTGGCAAGGACCTCGCCGCCAAGATTCACGAGATTGCCGCAACCGGCAGTTGTGCCACTTTGACGAAGTTGCGAAAGCAAGTGCCGCCGACGGTAACTGAGCTGCTGCGCCTGCCAGGCCTCGGACCAAAGCGCGTTAAAACCCTGTGGCATGATCTCGATGTCCAGACAATCGAACAGCTGCATCGCGCTGCCCGCGACGGACGGCTGCGTGAGCTGGCCGGCTTTGGGCCGAAGACCGAACAGCGGATTTTGGAAGCAATCGATCAGCATGCCGAAAGTACCACACGATTCAAGCTTGCCATTGCCGGCCAATATGCCGACAGCCTAGTGCGCTATTTACGCGACACACCGGGTGTGCGGCAGGCTGTCGTGGCAGGTAGCTATCGACGCATGAAAGAAACAGTCGGCGACCTCGACATTCTCGTTACAGCCAGCGGCGGCGCACATGTAATGGATCGTTTCGCTGCCTACGATGAAGTGCGCGAGGTCGTTTCAAAAGGAAAGACGCGCGCGTCCATAATCCTTAAATCCGGGATTCAGGTTGATCTGCGGGTTGTGCCACCCGAGTCTTTCGGTGCCGCAATGCACTATTTCACCGGTTCCAAGGCACACAACATCGCGATTCGCCGACTTGGTCAGGAGCGCGGACTCAAGATAAATGAATACGGGGTGTTTCACGATGGCACACGAATTGCCGGCGACACTGAAGAATCCGTGTTCCGCAGTGTCGACTTGCCGTTCATTCCACCGGAACTCCGTGAAGACCGCGGTGAAATTGAAGCCGCTAGGCGGGGATCACTGCCAGAGCTTGTGAAGCTTGAAGATCTTCGGGGGGATCTGCATGCCCACACAAAAGCCACCGACGGGAACTACAACCTGCGGGACATGGCGGTGGCGGCCAGGGCAAAGAACCTAGAATACATCGCAATCACCGAGCATTCTCGACACCTCAAAGTGGCGCACGGCCTCGATCCCAGCGAGCTTCTGAAACAATGCGATGAAATCGACCGGCTTAATTCACAGCTTTCCGGAATAACCTTGCTGAAGGGCATCGAGGTCGATATTCTCGAAGATGGCACGCTTGACTTGCCGGACAAGGTGCTGGCGCAACTAGACATTGTGGTCGGCGCCGTGCACAGCCAATTTCATCTGTCGAGAGCCAGGCAAACGCAACGCATAGTGAAGGCGATGGAACGACCTCACTTCAATATCTTGGCGCACCCAAGCGGTCGGCTTCTCGGTAGACGGGACCCGTACGATGTAGACATGCTAACCATCATTCGCAAAGCCCGTAGCCACGGCTGCTTTCTAGAGCTGAATGCCCACCCAGAACGCTTGGACCTGCTCGATACCCAATGCCAGATGGCGCGTGATGAAGGTGTGCTTGTCGCTATCAGTTCTGACGCCCATTCGGTCACTGATTTCGGTAACCTGGTTTACGGAGTTGGTCAGGCCCGCCGCGGCTGGCTGGAAAAAAAAGACGTACTTAATACCCGGGCATTAGGCCCCTTGCGCTCATTATTGGGCAAAAACCCTAATTAAATTCCCGGCCGCCATTGCGGCAGGGCCTGAGGCCGCGGCGATGACCCACCATATATATAGTAAGGTCCCCAGCCGGACTTCAGCACCGCTCAAGGGTCGTAATGGGCTGATAAAAAAATTTGACAGGCACAATAAAATGGGTCTAGAGTCCATGCCGCACACAATATGTAGTGCCGGACGTCCAAAACTATTAAATAGGCATAAACCTGCCAACTAGCTTGACGGAGGTAGCAATCCCAATGAAGGCGGTGAAAATACAACCAGAACAGACTAATTCTAAGGAAATTCCTCTGCAGCCCGCCTCTTACGATATCTGGGACAAGAAATACCGCCTTAAAACCAAGACAGGGGAACCTTTAGATCAGGATATCAAAGGCACGTATGTCCGCGTCGCTCGGGCATTGGCCGAAGTCGAAACTACCCTCGAAAAACGCCAAGAATGGTTCGAACAATTCCTCTGGGCCCTGATGAATGGCGCGATTCCCGCCGGCAGGGTGACTTCCAATGCTGGGGCATCCGAGCATAAACCTGCTACGAGCACCATCAACTGTACGGTATCCGGGACAGTACGGGATTCAATGGATGGGATCCTGAACTCGGTCCACGAAGCCGGCCTCACTCTCAAAGCTGGCTGCGGTATCGGCTACGAATTTTCTACCCTTCGCCCCAAGGGGGCATTTGTCAGCGGGGCTGGTTCCTATACGTCTGGCCCGCTGTCTTTTATGGATATTTTCAATGCCATGTGTTTCACCGTGTCGTCGGCCGGCGGCAGGCGAGGCGCACAGATGGGTACATTCGACATTTCGCACCCGGACATCACGGATTTCATCCGGGTTAAGCGCGAAGACGGGCGTCTGCGCCAGTTCAACCTGTCGTGTCTGATTACAGACGAATTTATACAAGCTGTTAAGAGCGATTCTCCCTGGGAGTTGGCATTCCCAGCCAATCAGGTTGAGCACAATCAGCCGGAAACCCGTATTGTCTGGCGATATTGGCCGACGACCGAGGGCTATATCACCAACGAGTTGGGTCAGGTTGCCTGCAAGGTCTACAAGACTCTACCTGCGAGACGCCTGTGGGACCTTATCATGGCGTCAACCTACGACTACGCGGAACCTGGTTTCATCCTGATCGACCGGATCAACGAGATGAACAACAACTGGTTCTGCGAAGACATCCGCGCTACAAACCCCTGCGGAGAACAGCCCCTTCCGCCTTACGGCTCATGCTTGCTCGGATCCGTGAATCTAACCAAATTCGTTGAAAATCCATTCACCGAGGAAGCCCGCTTCGACTGGGAGCGCTACCGCCGCGTTGTCGCGATCTTCACACGCATGCTGGACAACGTCGTGGAGGTCAATGGTCTGCCGCTCGCAAAGCAGCGTGAGGAAATTACCCGCAAACGCCGCCATGGCATGGGCTTCCTTGGTCTGGGCTCGGCTATGACTATGCTCAAAATGAAATACGGTGACCCAAGCTCGCTGGCTTTCACCGAACGCGTGGCACAAGAAATGGCCGAAGTCGGCTGGGAGACCGGTATCGCCCTGGCGGAGGAAAAAGGCCCCGCTCCGATCCTTGTTGAAAATTTCACCGTTACATCAGAGATGCTGGCCAAACGCCCAGAAATGAAGCGCGACGGCTATAAATTGGGGGATCAGGTTCTCGGCAAGGTGCTGCTTGCGAAATACAGCCGTTACATGCAGAAGTTCAGCAAGGGTCTCACCGACAGGATCGCGGAAATTGGCGTACGCTTCACCCACCACACATCAATCGCACCGACCGGCACCATCTCACTATCGCTCGCCAATAACGCCAGCAATGGCATCGAGCCGTCGTTTGCGCACCAATACAGTCGCAACGTAATCCGTGAAGGACGCAAAACTAAGGAGAAGGTCGACGTATACTCCTACGAACTGCTTGCTTACCGCACCCTTGTGAACTCGCAGGCCGATCCGAACTCCGAAGACCCTGCAGCAAAGCTGCCGGACTATTTCGTGAGCGCCGACACCATTGCCCCCCGTCAGCACGTCGATGTGCAGGCGGCGGCCCAGAAATGGGTTGATTCCTCGATCTCCAAGACCGCTAACGTACCAACAGATTTTCCCTATGACGAGTTCAAGGACATCTACATGTATGCCTATGAACAGGGACTCAAGGGCTGCACAACTTTCCGCTTCAATCCCCAGGCTTTTCAGGGTGTTTTGGTAAAGGAAAAGGACCTGGAAAGCACTACCTATCGCTTTCAACTTGAAAATGGCGAGGTGGTGGAAGCAAAAGGCAATGAAGAGATCGAGTATGACGGTGAAACCCACACCGCTGCGAACCTTTACGATGCCCTGAAAGAGGGCTACTACGGAAAATTCTAGGTCCAGCGGGCGACACGGGAAATTTGTCGGTATTTGGCGTTTTCGCCGGACTATCAGGAGAATTCAACAATGACGATCAAGATAGAAAAGAAGATTACGGGCTACGAGGTGATTAAGGACGAAACTGGCGCACCAAAATCCGGCGCAGGAGAAACTAATGTCGTGCACATGCACGAAAAGCTGGAACGTCCAGAGATGCTGATCGGCAGCACCTACAAGATCAAGACGCCCCTCACGGAACACGCCCTGTACGTCACCATAAACGACATCATATTGAACCCAGGGACCCAGCACGAGAAGCGACGTCCCTTCGAGATCTTTATCAATTCCAAAAGCATGGACCACTTCCAATGGATTGTCGCCCTGACGCGCATTATTTCCGCGGTATTTCGCAAGGGCGGGGATGCTACTTTTCTGGTTGAGGAACTGCGCAGTGTGTTCGATCCGCGCGGGGGATACTTCAAGAAGGGCAAATATACCCCGTCTCTCGTCGCAGAGATTGGCGACGCGATCGAGTGTCACATGAAAATGATCGGCATGATCCGGGTCGAAGAGCCGGATGAAGACAGGAAGAAATTTATTGCCGAGAAGCGCGCGGCCCATAGAGACCGCAATGGGAACGCTGAATCATCTGACAACTCAGAATTTCCCGCGGAGTCACAGCTCTGCACGAAGTGTTCGACCAAAGCGGTGATCAAGTTAGATGGCTGCATGACCTGCTTGAACTGCGGCGACTCGAAATGCGGATGAATCACTCGCTCTGATCATCTCACCACGACAACAATCGCTTCACCAACTCGTCACCAGAATTTTTTTGGCAAAAAGTGTTTGCATTTTTAGCAAACGCTCATTAAAGTACTGCTTGACGTGTTAAGAAATCGTGCTACACCTGAACTAAGAGCCGTGTCGCCGAATCATCAACGACAAACAAGGTCGAGAAGAATCGGCAACACATCGCGAAACGGCGAACCCAGTTACACGATGTGAATGGCAGGCAACAACGGGGTCAAAGGGCACATTGGATCGATTGCGAAGTGCAAGAATAAAAATGCCTCTCGGCAACCCTGGGTTGCCGATACCACCCAATTCCTCTATTGAGATGTGCCCCCCGCTGACAGAAGTCGTGAAAAGACAGCCTGAGGCTGTCTTTTCCTTTTTTGCAGAGCAGTGCCAACAGGGACCATTGGTCCCTCTTTTCTCGGTAGTCCCCTAACCACAACGTAAAGGAGTAAATCATGGCAACAAAGAAGAAGGCTGCGAAGAAAAAGAGTGCAAAGAAGGCCACCAAGAAAAAGGCCGCAAAGAAAAAGAAGTAACTGATTTGTTGGCAGGTTAGTCCGGGTGGTCGCCCGATCTGCTGTGGCGACCACCAAGTGTTTTTTTACTACGGACGGTTCGCGAATGGAAAGTTGCTAGCCCGGAATGGGAGAAACCTTGAAGCGAACCAAATTCCTGCATCATTACCCTGAACCGGCAGCCCCTCCGGGCGTCCCAGTCGAGGATGTAGCGCTGCCGGTTTTTTATTGCCCGGTGTCCGGCAAGTACCTCTAGTCATCGGCCTCTTCGTCCTGGAGCGCTGCTTTATTCAAGCTATCGAGCGCGGCGGCTACCTTGTTTTCCCGCTCAGCCAGGGGACCCACTACCACCTGATGGATCTCAATCAGAAGCTGCCCGAATTCGGCATAATCCGCACCGCCGTCCAGCTCGCTTGCGGCCTTTTCCAGCTGCACCAAGCTGTCGCGCAGATTCAGACACGACCCTAGGAAATTCTTTGCTCGTTCCCGCTTGCGCGGTATCCACTTCCTGTCGCTGCAGACCGACCGCCATTTCTCGCCCAATTCCAGCGCCCGCCGCCGCATCTTTCCAACCGTACCGAGGTTAGCGCTTCGCAAATCCCCCCAGACTGCCAGCTCTATAAGGCGCGTCCACCGCCGCCTGATCGGGAACGACCACGCAGAATCGATTTCGATCAAGACATCGATATCGTCTTCTGTCATGTGCGCGTATCGGTGCGAAAGTGCCTGGCGAAAGGTCAGTGCCGACGCAGTTTGCGATCTAGGTCTGCCAGGCGCTCGGGCGTGCCTATGTCCGACCATTGCCCAGCGTAATACTCCCCCGTCACGCAACCCCGATCCATCTGCGAGCGCAGCAGGGGGGCCAGGGGGAAGCTACCCGGTGCGCAGCGCTCGAATAGCTCGCGGCGATAAACGCCGATCCCGCTAAACGTAAGGGACGGAAACGCGTGCGTGCCCGGGGCGCCCGGTACGGAAACGCGCCCCTCATGAAGAACGAAATCCCCGCTCGGATGGTGCTCCGGATTATCCACCAAGACCAGATGTGCCAGCGCGGCCAGCTGTCGCGGCAAGCGCTCAAACGGATAGTCAGTCCAAATATCGCCATTGATGACTGCAAAAGGATCACTTTGCAGCAACGGCAAAGCGCGAAGAATACCTCCGCCGGTTTCCAGAGCGCCCCCAGACTCTGCCGAATAGGCGATGTGCACACCATACGCTTGCCCATTACCCAGTTCGGCAACTATCTGGTCACCGAGATGGGCATAATTGAGGACCAATTCGCGAAGATTGGCACGCGCCAGAGCCTCAATGAGGTGGCCAACCAGACTTTTGCCGCCCACACGCAGCAATGGTTTAGGGGTATGGTCAGTCAGTGGGCGCATCCGTTCGCCGCGGCCAGCAGCCAAAATCAATACATTCACGCAGCCACCCCGGGGATGCGGAGCTCGCGCAAGAACTGATGAAGCGGTTGTAGCTCGGAATAGCGGGCACTGACTTCAATTACATATCCCAGAGTACGCGGAATATCGGGCAGATAGCCCGGCTTCTTGTCACGGTGATTCAGGCGGGCAAAGATTCCTGTCGCCTTCAGGTGGCGTTGCACGCCCATCCAGTCAAACCAGCGCAGAAATAGCATCTCATCCTCACAAACTAGCAGGCCGGATTGCAGTGCAAGGGAATGAAATCCAAGGGCCCAATCCTCGACTCTGGCACGCGGCCAGTCAATATAACAGTCGCGCAAAAGAGACACGAGATCATAGGTAATCGGCCCGAGCACTGCGTCCTGGAAGTCGAGAATTCCTGGATTGTTCTCCTGGGTCACCATCAGGTTACGCGAATGATAATCACGATGTACCCACACCTGTGGCTGATCCAAGGCGGAACGCGCAAGCATCTCGAAAGTGCTGTCGAGCATCGCGCCTTGCTTCGGGCTAAGAGCTGTTCCAAGGTGGCGCAACAGGTACCATTCGCGAAACAGCTCCATTTCACGCATCAGCAACGCGTGATCATACTCGGGCAAGAACTTGCGGTCAGTGAAAACGCCTGCCTGCAACACAACCAGGGCGCCCATTGCGTCGCCGTAGAGCCGTTCGACGCTCTTTTCAGAAAGATGACGGAGATAGAGGTGGTCCCCCAAATCACCCAGCAGCAGAAAACCCTGCTGCAGGTCGCGGCAAAATATCTCTGGCACGTTGAGTCCGAGGGCACGAAACCGGCCCGCAATCTCGATGTAGGGATGGATATCTTCCTTCTCCGGCGGTGCATCCATCGCAATATAGGTTCGTGCGGCCGTCGTTACTCTGAAGTAGCGGCGAAAACTGGCGTCTTCCGATGCGGCGCGAATGTCAAATGCGTCGACACCGAGGGCTGCCGCCACCCACTGTTTCAGTACTTCCAGTCTACTGTCCAAATGTCATTCACTCCTCGGGTTGGCCGTCCAAGCCGTGCAGTGGCGGGTCGCGGCTTGATGGCCTATCGATTCTATGCGATTTTATGGGCCTTACAAAAATCGTTCCGAAATGATGCCCCGTACCCTCCTTAAGTGGCGCATGGCGTGCGTGGCTTTATTGGCTGCTGAACCGCTTATTTCGACGCAGGCAGCTGACCCCGTACCCGGTTGCCCCCTGCCCCAGTCAGTCCAGCCGGCACCAACCGGCACCTCGGGACATTACCTGAGCAAGGAAAATCCGCTCATCTACATCGATTCCGATCGCGCCATTACGCAGATTAACGCGGCGAGCACTTTTTCCGGACACGTAACAATGCGCCGTAGCGGAATTAGTATCGGCGCCGACACCCTGACATACAACCCAACTGACAATCACATCGACGCGCAGGGGAACATCACGCTGCAAAATAGCCAGGGAGATATTGTAAAAACCCCGATTCTCAAGTATCGCCTCGACCAGCAGACAGGCTACACAGGCTCCGCGCAGTTCCATCTCGGCGATAACAGCGCACGCGGCGAGGCAAAAAGCATCCACCTCGTTGGACAACAAGGACTGGTGCTGGATGACATGCGCTACACCACCTGCCCCCCCGGCCATGATGATTGGCTGTTGAGCGGCTCGCGACTGGATCTCAACCGAACCACCGGTGTCGGCACCGCTCACAATGTGGTTTTGCGTTTCATGCACGTGCCGATACTGTACTCGCCCTATTTCAGCTTTCCATTGACTGATCAGCGCAAAACCGGATTCCTGGCACCGCGCTTCGGTAATTCCACCACGCTTGGAACGTTCCTGGCCGCTCCGTATTACGTCAACATAGCCCCCAACTACGATGCGACCATCACGCCACGCATCATGAGCAAACGTGGTTTTCAGCTACAAAACGAATTGCGCTACCTAGGTCAGGGATATTCCGGAACTGCCGATCTCGAATACTTACCCCACGACCAGGTAACTGGCGATAGTCGCTCCGCGGCGTTTTTGAAACATGATCAGACATTTTCACCTTACTGGAGCGGTTCGGCGGATTTGGAATGGGTATCCGATCAGACCTACTTTGCTGACCTCAATGAAAATACGGCCTTTTCCAGCCAAACCTACCTGCCGCGGCTGGTACAGCTCCTCTACGGCGGTCCAATATGGCAGTTTGCTACCCGTGTTTCGGATTACCAGACAATCGACCCGACGATTCCCGCGGCTGATCAGCCATACAAGCAATTGCCCGAGATTCAGTTGTCGGGAAGTTCACCGAGCCTCCCGAACTCACTGCATCTGCAACTTAACAGCGAGTGGGATTACTTCGAACGCAGCGCAAGCGTTGTCGGACAGCGGCTGGATGTGAATCCAAGCGTCAGCCTTCCGCTGCGCAATTCCTATGCATTCTTCATACCTAAGGCCGGCGTGCGCTACACCGGCTACGACCTGAGCGGCAACGGCGTCGCCGCCCCTACGGATACCACGCCACAACGCACACTGCCGATTTACAGCCTCGATACTGGCATGGAATTCGATCGCCCCCTGACCTTTTCACACGCCGCCTACACCCAGACTCTGGAACCGCGGCTTTACTACCTCTACATTCCTTATCGCAACCAGGACGCGCTCCCATTATTCGATGCCGGGCAACCGGAATTCAGCTTCGACAACCTATTCCGGGAGAACCGCTTCATCGGCGCGGATCGAATTGGCGACGCGGATCAGACAGTGCTTGCTGTATCGAGCCGCTTCCTCGAGCAAAACACCGGCGTGGAGCGCCTGCGTCTCAGTATCGGCAAGATTTTCTATTTTCGCGATCCACTGGTGACATTGCCCGCCTCCCTTGCAAGCAGCCCGGCGGCCGCTGCGGCCGATAGCGTCGGCGAGGTTCGAGCACGTCTCGATTCAGACTGGTACATGCGAAGCGGACTACAGTGGGACAGTCACCAGAATACCAATCAAAAGGGAGAATTCCTCTTCCAGTATCGCCCTGAGTCAGATCGCATCATCAACATCGGTTACCGCTACACCCGCGATCAAGAGGCGCAAAGCGATATTTCGACACAATGGCCGATGTCCGGCCGCTGGACTGGTCTGGCGCGCTGGAACTATTCGCTGCTGGACAACCGCACGTTGCAGGGTTATGTCGGCGTGCAATACCGTAGCTGCTGCTGGGCACTGCAGCTGATCAAGCAGCATCGAATCCTGCCAGGGGGCACAATCGACAATTCTGTGGTATTCCAACTGGAGCTAACAGGTCTTGGCAATCTCGGAACCCCGGTCGACAGTCCGCTGCGCCAGGGGCAATTCATATTTCAATAGCCTGCAGTCAGCGGGCTTCCACAGCGGGGCAACAACCTGTCAAGTTCCGGTCCCGGGGCATTTGCGCCAGCGCATGTCGCGAGGTGTCAGTGCTGCCCAGTAGCGGGTGCGGGCAACGTCGACCACGCCAAAAAGGGGGTCGATCGTGCTATTCTAAGCAGTCAAACCACATTTGACTGAGTACGCTGAACCATTGGCCCCCCAATGCCATCCCGTATGCACTGATATGTACAAGTCATTCCCAACCCGTAGCAGACTTACCTTTTTCCTTCACGGCTGGAATTTCTGGCTGTGGTGGTCGACCAGGCTTGTGCTTGCCATTGCTGCGGCGCATGCAGCGGGCGTAGCTGCTGCTGAAGCACCGCCATCAGTCAGCGGTGGGAACCCTGCCCAGGTACGCCAAATCGACCGGATTCTGGTGGTAGTCAATGACGATGTAATCACGCAAAGCGAACTTGACAACCGCCTCAAGGATATTGAGCGCAGGATCGCCGCCCAGCACATTCAGGCCCCTTCCGAGGATGTTCTGCGCAAACAGATCCTTGATCGACTGATTGTGGAACACTTGCAGCTACAGGTGGCCAAACAGCTGAAAATAGGGGTAGACAAAGCACAGCTGGATACAGCCATGCAGAACATCGCAGACCAAAACCACCTAAGTGTGCCAGCTCTATACAAAAGCCTCGCTAAGGACGGCATCGAACCGGCCAAGTTTCGCGAGCAAATACGCAATCAGATCATTATTCAGCAGCTGGTTGACCGGGAAATAAAGGATCGCATCACGGTATCACAAAGCGAGATCGACAACTTCCTGGCCAACAAGAGCAAAAGTGCCGCTGACACGGAATACAACATTTCCCACATTCTGATTGCCATTCCTGACTCCGCCACTCCGGACGTCGTCCAAAAGGCGCGGCTCAAAGCCGAAGAATTGCTGACGAAATTGCGCGCAGGCGAAAGCTTCGAGCAGGCGGCTATTGGCGAATCGCAGGGGCACAACGCCCTCGAAGGCGGCAACCTGGGGTGGAAAAAGGCCGGTCAGCTGCCGCAATTGTTTGTCGATGCCCTGAAAAACATGAAACCCGGTGACATTAGCAACGTTCTGCAAAGTCCAAACGGTTTTCACATTCTCAAGCTCAATTCGATTCGCGGAAGCAATCAAGTCCAGACCATCACCCAGACCCACGTTCGGCATATACTTATCCGCATCGACGATCTAACATCCCCGGCGGAAGCGCTCAAACGGATTGAGCAACTGCGCGAGCGTATCGTCAATGGGGACGATTTTGCCGCCCTCGCCCGGGCAAACTCCCAGGACCCTGGTTCGGCCTCCAGCGGCGGCGATCTTGGCTGGGTCAGTCCGGGCCAGCTGGTTCCGGAATTCGAAAAAGCCATGAACGCCCTCAAGGTCAATGAGGTAAGCGAGCCGGTTCGGACGCCCTATGGTTATCATTTGATTCAGGTACTGGGACGAAGAGTCAAGGACGTTACCAACGAGAAGAATGAAGCGAGCGCGCGCGAACAGATACGGGCACGCAAGGAAGACGAACGATACGATCAGTGGGTGCGGGAGCTGCGTGACGACGCCTATGTTGAATACCTTAACAAGAATCTCGACTGAACGCCGGCCTGGTTGCATACAGGCGCCAGTGGACTGTGGATAGACCTCCTGTCCTGGCGAT
This sequence comes from Pseudomonadota bacterium, assembly GCA_021783175.1. The sequence goes on along the minus strand of JAJXUF010000036.1, from coordinate 16,359 downwards.
CACACCCGGCGAGCCCGCGGGTATTGGGCCAGACCTCTGCGTCATGCTGGCCCAGTCGCCTCCCGTCACCCACGAAGTCCTTATTTGCGACCCACAGGTCCTCGTGCAACGCGCCGCACGCCTCGGATTGAGCATTCATTTTGATTCATGGAACGGACAACCAGGAACCAAACCGCGTCGGTTCATCGTTCCGGTCGACATGGCGCAACCGGCAGAACCAGGGCATCTTAACATCGCCAACGCTCGCTACGTCCTCAAGACTCTCGAGATAGCCGTCGATGGTTGCATCCGCGGAGAATTTGACGCACTGGTCACCGGACCCGTCCACAAGGGCGTAATCAACGATGCCGGAATAGCCTTCACCGGCCACACTGAGTTTCTCGCGCAACGCAGTGGCAGCCCACAGCCAGTCATGATGCTGACATGCCCTGGATTGCGCGTTGCGCTGGTTACAATCCACGTTCCGCTGGCGAAAGTAAGCTCGCTTATCACCCGGGAACACTTAAGCAGCGTCATTAAGGTGCTGCATCAGGATCTGAGGGTGCGTTTCAAGTTATCCGACCCATTGATCCTGGTATGCGGCCTGAATCCCCACGCAGGAGAGTCCGGACACTTGGGGCGCGAAGAGCTGGATGTAATTTGCCCGGTCGTGCAAGCACTATCGCGCCAAGGCCTGCGCTTGCGCGGACCTGTTCCCGCCGATACCGCCTTCATACCGGAGCAACTTATCGGCGTCGATGCCGTCCTTACCATGTACCATGACCAGGGCCTGCCGGTGCTGAAGCAGCGCGACTTTGCAAATGCGGTCAACGTGACTTTGGGTCTGCCATTCGTTCGCACTTCGGTGGATCATGGGACCGCACTGGAATTGGCAGGTAAAGGTGGATGTGATACATCGAGCATGCGCGCAGCGCTGGACACGGCCCGGATGCTGGCCGGCGCCGGCCGCGAAAGTGGCTCACCGCGAAGGGATCCGGCACACTCGGACTAACACCAATGTCTGCTTCAAATCACCGACCGCGCCGGCGTTTTGGCCAGCATTTTCTGCATGACCCCGCAGTTGTAGCGCGCATCATCGAGGAATTTGATCCGCGGCCAGGACAGGCTATCGTTGAGATCGGACCGGGAAAAGGTGCGCTCACGCACCACCTTATGGAACGTGCGCATGAAATTCAGGCGGTGGAACTCGACCGCGACTTGGTCAGTTACCTGCAAGCCACCTACCCCCAGGGCCTCACTGTTCACCAAGCCGATGCGCTTAACTTTGATTTTTGCAGGCTCGCCCCGTCTGGAAAGCGACTGCGGCTGATCGGCAATCTGCCGTACAACATCTCCACTCCGCTGCTCTTCCGCTTGCTGGACCTCCACTCGTGTCTGGAGGACATGCTTTTTATGCTCCAAAAGGAGGTGGTCGATCGCCTTGCTGCCGAACCTGGCGGAAAAGACTACGGCCGGTTGAGTGTCATGGTCCAATGGCGCTGCCGAGTAGAGCAGGTGTTTCGAGTTTCGGCAGGATCATTTTCACCGCCGCCGCGCGTGGAATCGGCGGTTGTACGCCTGATTCCGTACCAAGAACCCCCGCTTTTGGTGCGCGACGCACAGCGTTTTCATCAGCTCGTGCAGACCGCCTTCAGTCAGCGACGCAAGGTCCTGCGCAATAGCCTGCAGGGTCTGATGACATCTGAGACATTGATGCATCTCGGCATCGATCCCGGCAGGCGCGCCGAGACATTAACGCTGCAGGAGTTTGCCGCGCTGGCAAACGCAGTCGACGACGAAACGGGCTAGCTGTCTGCCGGTCGGACGATATTTCTACCTCCATGTCCGCGCCGGCTCCCCGTCAACCCATCAGGGGCGAGATTTAGTCACTTCGCACTTTTGCGTTTTGCCGCGGAAGCCTTGTCACTGCGCTGCTCCAGCCGCGCCATTGTTTCCCGCATCCAGTGCTCGACAATTTCCTTGATCTCCTGGGCGCTCTTGCCACTACTGTCTATCATCGGCCCGATCACCACGCGAACGGTTCCCGGGCGCTTGATAAATCCGCGTCGCGGCCAATACGAACCAGCATTGTGCGCCACCGGCACCACGGGAAAGCCGGTTTGCGCCGCAAGCACGGAGCCACCTATCCCATGGCGCTTGTTATGACCCGGAGCGACACGCGTCCCTTCGGGAAACACCACCACCCAACGGCCGGACTGCAGACGGTCACGCCCCTGTTTGACAATTTGATCGATGGCGCGCGAACCGCCCCCACGGTCTATGGCGATTGGCTGGGTCAAGGCAAGCCCCCAGCCGAAAAAGGGAACAAACAGCAGCTCGCGTTTCAGCACCCAGACCTGGGGTGGGAAGATCTCCTGGAAGGCGAGGGTCTCCCAAGAGGACTGGTGTTTGGCCAAGATGATGGCCGGACCCGAGGGCAGGTTTTCTCTGCCTTCCACGCTGTAGTTCAGACCGCAAATCACACGCAGCAACCGAACCTGGAGACGCGCCCACAAGCTGATAAAGCGGTAGCGCATAATCGGTGGGAACGGCGCCGTAAGCAAGCTCAGCAGCGCATGTACTACGACCGTAGAAAACATCAGGATGTTGAAAATTAGCGAGCGCAGAGTAAGCATGTCAATGAACAATTTTATTGGTAACAAGATCCTCGACAAAATCTGCGAGGCTCGCGAACCGAGATATTGAATTAGGTGCTTGCTTGTCTGTACTGCTGACAATTACCGGACGGGCGCCGGCGGCTTGCGCCGCAGCCGCCTCATCCTCGTTGACACAAACGGCGAACACCCCCGCCAGATTAATCTTGAGTCGATCGCCGATTTGTTCGTAAAGGCCCGGCGCCGGTGGCCGGCAACGGCATAAATCGTTCGCCGCATGCGGACATACGAAAACAGCGTCAATCTGACCGCCCTTGTTGCGCACCGCTTCCAACATGCGCACATGAATGCGGTTCAGCATTTCCATGCGCGGGGCCCCATTTGCAACACCCGGCTGTACAGTCGCGATAACCACGCGATAACCTTCGCGTTGCAGCCGCGCCAACGCCTCGAGGCTACCAGGCATTGGCTGCCATTGATCCGGTTGTTGCACCCCGTCGGGAAGGGGTCTGTTGATGAGTCCATCGCGACTAAGAATAACAACCTTCATTCAAGCATGCTCCACCACTCCTTGTCACACCCGCTCGCCGGATCAATCACCGCCGAGCTCGAGCACTCGGTCATGGCAGAAAGACATCGATTACGAATCATCGAATTCGTCCTGCAAATAACGCGCACATTCAGTCACGAAACTCGGAAACGCGAATACGGCCATTGATCATGCGCGCCTGTCGCGCGTCAAGCTTCTTCATTTTTGCCCAGAAGGCCTCTTTCAGGTCGAAATCGGCGCTGATGGCAGTGCCGATGACGAGTATGAAAAGATCGGCCACCTCTTCTGCCAACGCTTCCTTGCTCTTGCCCTTGGTTACGCAGGCGGATATTTCGCCAAGCTCCTCGGCCATCAAAGCTACCCTGTAGGCAAGCTCCTCGCCGCCGGTTTCGCGGAATCGGTGCTTGGTGTGAAACGACTGAACTGCTGTGAGCATTTCCTGATAGGAATCCGGATTCATGGGCGATTACCTCGTTTTTTAAACCTCGCAGACCACAGACCGACACTTGGGGGCAGCTCAGCAACACCCCGCAGCGTGCCGATCGACAGTTTATTGTCGCGCCTGCAGCTTTGAAATATCTGCGACACCTAAAAACAGACTGCTAAGTTCATCCAAGAGCGCCAATCTGTTAGCGCGCACTCGCGAATCTTCAGCCATCACCATTACCTTGTCGAAGAATTCATCGACCACCGCGCGCAACCCGGAAAGCTGCTTAAGCGCAGAAGTGTAGTCGGAACTTGCGATCAACCCACGCACCCGTGACTGCAGAGATTCGACCTGCTGCGCCAGTCGCGTTTCCGCCGCTTCCGTGAAAAGCGACGGGTTGACGGGGCCAACGTGTGCTGCGCCGGCCTGCCTCAGGATATTTCGAATACGCTTATTGGCGCTGGCAAGAGATTCCGCCTCAGGCAGGCGGCGAAATTCCTGCAGTGCCTGTAGACGCAACAACACCAGATCCAAGCGGGTTGGCGCAAGACTCAAGACAGCGTCGATTTCATCCGGAAGGAATCCTTTGTCGCGCAGGTAGGGCTTAAGCCGCTCCAGCACAAAGTTGTAAAGTTCCTGTACCACGCTTTCTGCGACAACGTCCGGCGCAAAGTGACCGCGGGATAAGGCGAGCAATTCCGCCAGATCCAGCGGTAGCGAACCCTCGACCAGAATGCGGACAATGCCAAGCGCCTGTCGGCGCAATCCGAACGGATCCTTATCGCCGGTCGGGACAAGTCCGACTCCATAGATCCCTACCAGGGTGTCTAACTTGTCGGCCAAAGCAACACAGATCGCAACCTTGCTTGCGGGCAAGGAATCACCGGCAAAGCGCGGCGCATAATGGCCCCGGATCGCCTGCACCACCTGAGGCTGTTCGCTGTCGTGCTCTGCATAGAATGCCCCCATGGTGCCCTGAAGTTCGGGAAATTCTCCTACCATCTCAGTGAGCAGATCAGCTTTGCACAGGTATGCAGCGCGATCAACGTCGCGCCTACTCTGGTCGTCCAGGCCTAACCGGTCGGCGATCCTCCCAGCCAGCTTCTGGATGCGCTGCACGCGCTCCAACTGGCTGCCCAGCTTGTTCTGGTACACCACATTCGCCAGTTTGGGCACACGTTCTTCAAGCCTGGTCTTCTGGTCCAGCTCATAGAAGAACTTGGCGTCGCTCAGACGCGCACGCAGAACGCGCTCATTGCCGTGAATGATGTTCTTCGGCGCGCGTGTTTCGATGTTGCTGACCACCAAAAAGTGGGGCAGCATGAAACCCTTTTGTTGCATGTGCACGAGCGGAAAGTACTTCTGGTGCCGCTGCATGCTCAAGGCCAGGCAAGGAACGGGAACTCGCAGAAATTCATCGCCGAAGCGACCAGCGTATACGGCTGGCCATTCCACTAGTGAAGCAACTTCGTCCAGCAAGACCGAGTTGTTCCGAACGACTTCCGCCGCCGCAATGCTCCATTGCTCGTCAGAAACGGCGGCGCGTTTCTTCTCGTCGAGCAAAACCTGTGTGCCCCGCTTAACGCGTTGCGCAGCCGCGCGCAGCTTGCGCTCGATTTCGGTGCGCCGCTCGGCAATGCTCACCACAACGCGGCCGGAACGGCGCATGGTCGCACTATAGCGATCTGCGCTGGGAATAACGACTGTTCCGCGGCTGAGAAATCGGTGCCCGAGTGTCGTGTTACCACTCTTGAGACCAAAAACCTCTCCGGTCACTACGCGACTGCCGTGCAACATCATCAGACCATGCACCGGACGCACAAATTCCACGTCTCCGCTGCCCCAATGCATGAGCTTCGCGACAGGCAACTTCCTAAGACTCGCTTCGACGATGGGACCCAGATGACGAGCCAAAGGTTCGCCTTTCTGTTTCGAGCAATAGACAAAATATTCTCCCTTGTCGCCGCTGCGCCGTTCGAGCCCGGCTGGATCGACCCCGCAAGATCTTGCAAATCCCACCAGCGCAGGCGTGGGTTTTCCATCAGGCGCAAAACCAGCACTTACCGCTGGTCCGCGCCGCTCGACGATGCGATCCGGTTGCCGGTCCAGAGTAGTGGTCACCAGAACTGCCAGGCGCCGCGGCGTTGCCAGGGGCTGGGCGACGCTGGTCGGCGCCAGAAAAGACTGCTGCCTAAGACCTTCTAACACATTATCCGCAAAAGACTGTGACAGGCGCTGCAGCGACTTCGGGGGAAGCTCCTCGGTGAGAATCTCGACAAGCAGGCTCTGACTGCCATGCGGCTGAGTAGCACGCGCGGCCGAACGCCGGGCCGCTGACGTCTTGGTTTTCCTAGTCATGAACTCTTCCCGCCGGTTTTTTTGATCAGAGGGAAGCCGAGAGCTTCACGCGACTCGAAGTAGCTTTGCGCAACCAGACGCGCAAGCGCGCGGACGCGTCCGATATAGGCAGCGCGTTCGGTAGTGGAAATGGCCCCGCGGGCATCCAGGAGATTGAAGGTGTGGGAACATTTCATGACCATCTCAAAACCCGGCAAGGGCAGTTTCTCGGCGAGCAGGCGCTTTGCTTCCGATTCAAAATCGTTGAACTGCTGGAACAGCCAATTGACGTTGCTGTGCTCGAAATTGTAGCGCGACTGTTCAACCTCGTTCTGATGATAGACGTCGCCATAACTGACCCCGTGCGTCCATTCGATGTCGTAGACGCTGTCGACGCTCTGCAGGTACATGGCGAGACGCTCCAAACCGTAGGTGATCTCTCCCAATACCGGTTTGCACACGAGACTGCCTACTTCCTGGAAATAGGTGAACTGGGTCACCTCCATGCCATTGAGCCACACTTCCCAGCCAAGACCCCAGGCGCCGAGAGTGGGCGATTCCCAGTCGTCTTCCACAAACCGGATATCGTGTTTGCGCGTATCGATCCCCAGAGTCCGCAACGATTCGAGATACAGATCCTGTATATTGTCGGGCGACGGCTTGAGCACAACCTGAAACTGGTAGTAGTGCTGCAATCGATTGGGATTGTCGCCATATCGACCATCCTTGGGTCGGCGGGACGGCTGCACGTAGGCTGCCCGCCATGGTTCCGGTCCGAGGGCTCGGAGGAACGTGGCGGTGTGAAACGTCCCCGCGCCCATCTCCATGTCATAGGGCTGCAGAACAATACAGCCCTGACCGGCCCAATATCGTTGCAGGGCAAGTATGAGGTCCTGGAATTTCAAGAGCTGGCCTTTGGTTAATTATTGGAACGGCTGAAACTCACCAGATTATACAGCGAGCAAACGCGCGCGTGTACGCGCAGGCTGGTCCGCGTTCAGCGGCTAGATTGTACGCAGGGGACCAGAAGAGCGGTCTTCGACCGGTGCGGGCCCGTTGCTTCCAGCCGGCGGCGCCGGAAATACCGGCCGATTCTCATTGAGGCCGGTATCCTGGGACTCAGGGGGAATTTCGAACTGGCGTGCCAATAGATTCAATATCTTCTCGGCATGATGCACAAAGAATATGCCGCGGTGAGCGGGATTGTTGCGCACCGGGCTAGGCAGCGATGCGGCAAGCTCCGCCGCCTGCACTACCGTCAACTGCGAAACTGGAATCCCCCAATAAGCTTCGGAAGCCGCTTCGACACCGTAAATTCCGCGTCCAAATTCCGCTGTATTAAGATAGATCTCTAGAATCCGGCGCTTCGTGAGGTGGTGACCCAGACCCCAAGTAAGCAGCGCTTCATGCCATTTGCGTATGGGATTTCGAGACGGCGTCAAAAACAGATTCTTGACCGTCTGTTGCGAAATAGTACTTGCGCCGAACACGATGCGGCCTTTTTCGAGGTTGTAGTCGAAGGCGTCTTTGATAGCGGCGAAATCAAACCCGTCGTTCTCGTAGAAGCTATCGTCTTCGGCGACGATGACGGCACGCTGCATAGCCAGCGGGATTTGTGAAATTGGCACCGGATCCCAGCGCATCGGCGGCCAGTGTTTTGCCGCGCGCACTGCGAGGTAATGCTCCATGAACCGCGACTTTGGGATCGGACCTTTCGCCAGCTGCTGCCAATTCGGCCAGAGGGTCGCCACATAAACCAGATCCACTACCATAATCAGCAATAGGATGCGGAGACCCCAGCGCAGGATGCGTCTTAGCCCTCCTGTTTTGCGTCGCGATCTGGTCATCACTGCTCTGACCACCGCGCCGCTGCAGGTTGTTTTTCCATAAGGTTCTCGGTGGATAGCACTGTTTGGCCGCCTGGCACCCAGTATATAACAGTACACGTTGGGCGCTGGTCGCCTGCCGACCCGTGCAGACAGCGCGATGTTAGGTAAAAAAAGGGGCTGGCAGTTCCCTTACGTGCCTGCCTTTTTGCACCAGCTGCAGCTAACTTATTAAAAAGTATACATTCTTTTTCTCATGCTAAAATTGCGCAGACGCTGCGTCGTTCGCTGCAAGCGGATTGGATTTTAGATTGGATATGGATTGAATCTAAAATGGAGTGCCAGGAAAGCAGATGGGCACGATACCGGTACCGCCTGCCGCCCGACTGGCCATACAGCGGATGACACTGCAGGAAATCAATGTCCGTGAACACCCTTTATGCAAGCGCAAGGCAACTGAACCTTTGGATGTTGAAACAGCCGGGAATTTACCGGGGGCGGTTGTCGCTCTGAATTCATCGTAGTCGCTTCCAGAGCAAAATCCTCTATGATTCAAGCTGTCTGCATCTCAGGATTTGGTTTAAAATCTTGATGTTAATAGTCCCGCCCGATCACGGAGATGGCGCCATTGCACCATGTGCACTAGACCGCCACCCCTGGGGCACATCCGCCGTAGTGCACTTTCTTTTGGCACAGCGAGACACACTGTTATGACTCAAGCCCGTAAGGCAGTGGCTCTGATTTCAGGCGGCCTTGACTCGCTGCTTGCGGCGCGCCTGATGCTGGACCAGGGAATACATGTAGAGGGTCTCAACTTCTACACCGGTTTTTGCGTGGAAGGGCATACCCATGCAATTCGCCAGCGTAGAAGGGCCAGCCCGAAGCGCAATAACGCACTATGGTCGGCCGAACAGCTTGGAATCAAGCTGCATATCATTGAGGTAATCGAAGAATACAAGGATGTGGTCATCAATCCCAAGCATGGTTATGGGGCTCACCTGAATCCCTGCCTGGACTGCAAGGGTTTCATGGTCGGCAAAGCCAGAACGTGGATGGAGTCGCACGGCTTTGATTTCATCATTACCGGAGAAGTGATCGGTCAACGCCCGAATTCCCAGCGTCGCGATACAATGCCTGTAATCGCGCGCGAATCCGGCGCCTTTGATAGACTCCTTCGACCTTTGTGTGCCAAGCTCCTGCCGCCGACCCTACCGGAACGCGAGGGCTGGGTCGACCGCGAAAGGCTGTTGGCACTGAACGGACGCAACCGCAAACCGCAAATGGCCCTGGCGGAAAACTTCGGGTTCCACGAATACGCACAACCCGCTGGCGGATGCTGTTTCCTGACCGATCCCAACTACAGCCAACGCTTGACAGATCTGTGGACTACGCGCGGCGACAAGCACTATGAGCTTGATGACATCATGCTGCTGAAAGTGGGTCGCCACCTGCGTCCAAAACCGAATTTCAAGTTAATCATCGGTCGCGAAGAAGGCGAAAACAATTACCTTGGGGGCTATCGCAATCGCTTCCTACACATGGCCGCCACCAGCCATCGTGGTCCGCTGGTCCTATTGGAAGGCGAAATGAGTGAAGAGGACCTGTTGCTCGCGGCACGCTTGACGGCGCGTTTCGGCCAGGGTCGCGATGCTGAAAAAGTCATTGTCGAACTGACCGACCCACGCGCGGGATCGCGGCTGTTGGAAGTTTCGCCACTACCTGGCGAACAAATTCCTGCAAACTGGTATCTATGAACCGCCATCAGCTGGATGCGCGGAATCTACTTTGCCCGATGCCGGTAATCCGCACCCAAAACAAGATGGCGGAGTTACTGGCGGGTGACATTCTTGAAGTGCGCTGCTCGGATCCCGGCGCTCTACAGGATATTCCTGCCTGGTGCCGGATACACGGCCATGAAGTCCTCGAAAGCCACACAATCGGCGGCGAAATTACCGTGGTCCTGCGGGTTTGCGGATCGGCGAAATAACCATGAGCGGCGGTATTGATCAGAATCTGCTGGACACCACTGATCCGGTGCGATACCGGGCAAGTCGACACGTTGCCTACGTCAGCCTCGGTACGAACCTCGTACTGGTGCTGGGCCAGCTCGTGGCGGGCTTTTCCGGACATTCTCAAGGCTTGGTAGCGGACGGCTTTCATACGCTGTCTGATCTAGCCGCCGATTTTCTTGTGCTGTTCGCCTTGAGCCATAGCGCTAAGGCTGCCGACGAGGAACATCCCTACGGTCATGCGCGTATCGAAACAGCCACAACCGTGGCACTGGGAGTTGTCTTGCTGCTGGTTGGTGCCGGTATCGCCGCACGGGCCGGTATACGCCTCGCCAGCGGAACGCGGGCTATCACCCCTTTGCCCCTCACACTGTGGGCATCAGGCCTGACCATCGCCGCCAAGGAAGGGCTGTATCGCTATACCGAACGTACCGCCAGACGTTTTGCTTCGGAAATGCTGCATGCAAGCGCCTGGCATCACCGCAGTGATGCAATTTCGTCGATTATCGTCTTTATCGGTATAGCTGGAAGCATTGCCGGCATCCACTACATGGACGCCTTGGCGGCAATCGGAGTAGCGTTGTTCGTTGCCAAGATTGGCATCGGTCTCGGGTGGAGCGCAGTTAAGGAGCTTATCGACACCGGTCTTGATCCTGACCAGCTATCACGCATTCGCTCCGCGATACTCGGGGTGAGCGGCGTGAAGACACTGCATTTATTACGCACGCGCCGACTGGGAGGGCGTGCATTAGTGGATGTTCACATTATCGTCGATGATTCCATCAGCGTTTCCGAAGGTCACCACATCAGCGAGGCTGTCCGCAGCACTCTCATCAGGGAAATCGAGGTGGTAACAGATGTGATGGTGCATATCGATCCGGAGGACGATACCGTGCGGATGCCTTCCAAAACACTGCCCCTGCGCAATCAGTTGCTTGCCCGCCTGGAACATCATTTCAAAGATATTGAGGCGGCACGCGAGATTGAGCGCGTCACGCTACATTATCTCGACGGCCGCATTTGCGTGGAATTGGTGCTTCCGCTCAGTGTTGTTGCGATCTATCCTGATGCTGGCCAGCTGACGCAGCAGCTGCAGGAAGCGGTACGCAGCGACCCAGATATCGGCACGGTGGCTGTGCTTTTCCGTTAGTGCACTACAATGGTGCATAAAACACTTATCTGCGCTATCTTAGTGCATTTCTATTTGCGCTCCAATAATAAATGATCACAAAAACAAGACATTAAACCCCGTATCGGCAATGGCATATTTCGTGCAAAATGTCGGACTCTAAAGTTGCTCAGGATAGCCGCGCCAGCGGTACAAGCGAATTCGTAGTTGATTGCGTGTTTCATTAATTCCCTTTTTGAGGAGGAACCCAGATGTCCGGCGCTGATGTACTAAAGATGATCAAAGAAAAGGAAGTCAGGTTTGTGGACTTCCGCTTCACTGACACAAAGGGCAAGGAACAGCACGTTTCGGTGCCCGCAAGCACTGTCGATGCCTCGGTCTTCGAAGAAGGCAAGATGTTTGACGGCTCCTCAATCGCGGGATGGAAGGGCATCCAGGAGTCCGACATGATACTCATGCCGGATGCGACTACTGCTGTGATGGATCCTTTCATGGAAGAGACGACGCTCATCCTGCGGTGTGACGTGATCGAACCGAACACAATGCAGGGCTACGAACGCGACCCACGTTCTCTGGCCAAGCGCGCAGAGGCCTATCTGAAGAGCACTGGAATCGCTGACACCGCTTTCTTCGGACCGGAAGCTGAGTTTTTTATTTTTGATGATGTGCGCTGGGGTGCCGATATCAGCGGTTCGTTCGTTAAGGTCGACTCCGAAGAAGCGTCATGGAATACCGAAAAGGTCTATGAAGGCGGCAATATGGGCCATCGCCCGGGCGTCAAGGGCGGTTACTTTCCGGTGCCGCCGGTTGACTCACAGCAAGACATCCGCTCGGCCATGTGTCTGGCCATGGAAGAGATGGGGCTTAGCATCGAAACTCACCATCACGAAGTAGCGACCGCCGGCCAGAACGAAATCGGCATGCGTTTCAATACTTTGGTGAAGAAAGCGGACGAGCTCCAGATCTACAAGTATTGCGTACATAATGTTGCCCACGCTTACGGCAAGACCGCGACTTTCATGCCTAAACCGCTCGTCGGGGACAACGGTTCGGGCATGCACGTGCACCAGTCTCTGGCCAAGGGTGGCCAGAATCTTTTCACCGGCAATGGCTACGGCGGTTTGAGCGATACCGCGCTCTATTACATCGGCGGCATTATCAAGCACGCACGCGCGGTGAATGCTTTCACCAACTCGCTGACCAACAGCTACAAGCGTCTGGTTCCTGGTTTCGAGGCCCCGGTGATGCTGGCGTACTCGGCGCGCAACCGCTCCGCCTCGATTCGCATTCCTTATGTTGCTAATCCCAAGGGTCGCCGCATTGAAGTTCGGTTCCCGGACGCCGGCAGCAATCCGTATTTTGCTTTTGCTGCGATGATGATGGCCGGTCTCGACGGAATTCAGAACAAAATCCACCCGGGCGAAGCCATGGACAAGGATCTTTACGATCTGCCGCCGGAAGAAGAAAAGAAGATACCGACCGTATGTCATGCCCTGGATCAGGCTCTGGATGCCCTCGACAAGGATCGCAAGTTCCTGACCGCAGGCGGGGTGTTCACCAATGATCTGATCGATGCCTACCTCGAGCTCAAGATGAAGGAAGTCACGCGACTGCGCATGACCACCCATCCGGTCGAGTTCGATATGTATTACAGCGTCTAAGAGACTTGGCGGAGTATCAAACTGAAACGCCCCCGAAAGGGGGCGTTTTTTTGTCCCCCGCAAGTGCCAGGAATTATTGAAGACGTTCCGGCAGACCTTGGTCTGAAAGCCCGAAGTACGGCTGTCCTTTTGAAGGGCAGTTTATTCGCAAAACGAGCCACTACACGCTTGCACGATTGAGGTTAAATGCACTATTTTGGTGCAAATCCTTTCCTGTTATAATCGTGCAATCATCTAAGTCATTAATTGTTCGTATAAATCATGGATGGTGCGGTTTTTGCTTAGTCGCAGGGAACGACGTCTGGAACGAACCGATTGAACGACTGCCAGCGCATTTTGGAAAACCTCAGCTCAACCGTCATGGTTGTGGACGATCATCTGCGTCTGACGTTCATTAATCCTGCGGGAGAAATGCTTTTCGAACTGAGTGCCCGACAGATTCTTGGCCAGGGTATTGCGGACCTGGTTCCGCGCAACAACACGCTGGTGCAGAAGCTGCAACAAGCGCTCGCAAGCGGGCATCCTTTCACCGAGTACGGCTTGCGCATCCTTTTCGCTGATAGCCGCGAGGTAACCGTAGATTGCGTCGTTACACCGCTGATCGGCGCGGGAGGCGCGGAACTGCTAGTGGAATGGACTCCAATTGACAGGCTGCTGCGACTCGCCCGTGAGGAGAAAATGCTTGATCAACATGCCACCAGTCGCGCCCTGATACGCGGGCTTGCCCATGAAATCAAGAATCCCCTGGGTGGGCTGCGCGGCGCGGCCCAGTTGCTCGAGCGAGAACTGCCGAACAAGGCCCTGACCGAATACACGCGCATCATCATACGCGAGGCCGACAGGCTGCGCGGTCTGGTCGATCGAATGATCGGACCGAACATGCCGCTCAACAAGCGATCGGTCAATATCCATCAAGTATTCGAACATGTGCGCAGCCTAATCCTCGCCGAGGTTCCCGAAGGTATTAGCATGCGGCGCGACTATGACACGAGCATTCCTGAATTTCTTGCTGACCCTGATCAACTGATTCAGGCCGTCCTCAATATCGCGCGCAACGCCGTCCAGGCACTTGATGCCAAGGGAGTGATCCTGTTGCGCTCGCGCGTTGAGCGCCAATTTACCATTGGCCAGTACCGGCACCGTCTGGTTCTGCGCGCCGAGATTGAAGACAACGGCCCGGGCGTGGCTGAGGAGATCAGGGAACACATTTTTTTGCCCATGATCACCGGGCGACCCGAAGGTACTGGTCTTGGTTTGTCGATTGCCCAGGACATTGTGCATCAGCACGGTGGTTCCATCGAATGCATAAGCCGACCGCAGCAAACCATATTCAGGATCTATTTGCCTATGGAGAACGACAATGGCTGACCACCAACAAACCGTATGGGTGATCGATGACGATCAATCCATCAGATGGGTGCTTGAAAAGGCATTGCAGCAGGAAGGACTTTCCGTGCGCACTTTTGAGTCCGCGGACGGCATCATGTCAACGCTCGGTCGCGAGCAACCGGACGTAATCATCACTGACATTCGCATGCCCGGGCTCGGCGGACTTGAATTGCTCGACGCGATTCACACCCGCCTACCCGATTTGCCGATCATCATTATGACCGCGCATTCTGACCTGGAAAGTGCCGTTGCCTCCTACCGCGGAGGGGCGTTTGAATATCTTCCAAAGCCGTTCGACGTCGACGACGCCGTCAAACTAACACGCCGCGCAATAGAACACCGCAGACGCAATCGCAGCGAACCCACCATTGAACATAATGTTCCAACGGAAATTCTCGGTGAAGCGCCCGCAATGCAGGAAGTGTTTCGAGCCATCGGACGGCTTTCGCGCTCGCATTTGAATGTACTCATCAACGGCGAATCCGGGACAGGCAAAGAGCTTGTGGCACGCGCCCTTCATCGACACAGTCCACGTGCAGATAAGCCGTTCATTGCCATCAATATCGCGGCGATTCCGCGGGAGCTGCTCGAATCGGAGCTGTTCGGACATGAGCGCGGGGCATTCACGGGCGCCCTCTCCCAACGCAAAGGCCGGTTCGAGCAAGCCCATGGTGGCACCCTGTTTTTGGATGAGATCGGCGATATGCCGGCCGAACTCCAGACACGTCTTCTACGTGTTCTGTCGGATGGAAAATTCTATCGCGTCGGCGGTCACGAGCAAATCGAAACGGATGTGCGCATAGTCGCTGCCACGAACCAGGATTTGGAGAGCCGGGTCAAGGATGGCCGATTCCGTGAAGATTTGTTTCACCGCCTGAACGTAATTCGCGTGCACATCCCCCCGTTGCGCGCGCGGCGTGAAGACATACCTCTTCTAGCGCGTCACTTCCTCGAAGTAACTGCGCAGGAGCTGGGAACAGAAACCAAACACCTGTTGCCGGAAACGGAGGGCTATTTCGAGAATATGGCGTGGCCGGGAAACGTTCGCCAGCTTGAGAACACCTGCCGCTGGCTCACGGTAATGGCGCCAGGCCAAGTCGTCGGAATCGAGGACCTGCCCCCAGAGCTGCGGGTGGCAGAGGGCGAACAGGTTCGCGCGCTGGATTGGGAAACGGGTCTACGACGACTGATCGAACAACGTCTGACACGTGGTGAAACAAACATCCTTGAAAGGCTAAACCCTGACTTCGAGCGCATACTGATACAGGCGGCGTTGAATCACACCGGCGGAAGGAAACAGGATGCAGCGCGGAGGCTTGGCTGGGGCCGAAACACTTTGACGCGAAAGCTCAAGGAATTAGGACTGTGATGGCAATCTGCATGCGGGTCACGTCAACGGTGTCGTCCCGGCCCGGACAGTCCTTCCTTGCAGCAGCGCACTCATGATGTAGATGCGCCGATTTCGAAAATTGAGCGCGCCAGCGCGCTTCAAGGTGCTGAGCGTGCTGGTGACTGTCTGCCTTGTGGTACCGATCATATCGGCCATCTCCTGATGGGTGATATGAACGTCAAGGCATATTTCGTCGCCCATTTGCCGGCCATAGCGCGACATCAAACGCGTAAGCAACATAAGGATACGTCCAGCAACGTCGTTGGCGACGAGTTCCTGCATCATGGAACCAAGATCACGGACGCGCGAGGAAAGAAGATCTATGACTACATGCGCGACGGGAGGGCGCTGCTCGACGAAATTGCGAAAGTCTCCACGCGCCACACTGAGCAGCGTTGAATTCTCGCATGCCTGTGCCGAAACCTGCCGTTGCGCTCCTTGAAAAATCTCCGATAGGCCAAAGATCTCGCCGGGCAGGCAGAACCACAACAACAGTTCCTTGCCTGACGGGCTCAAATGAAAGATCTTGGCTCGTCCGGTAGCGAGAAGATAAACGTGCGTCGCTGGCTCGCCGGTCTGAAAGATTAGCGTTCCCTTATGAATTTGCCGGCGTGCTGCGAGAGACAATAGATCCTGGTGATCGCGCTCGCAAAGCCGAGAGACAAATCCTCCAGCCGAGTCTACGGCCAAAGAATTATTCGTAGCCATTTCCGCGCCCTCCTCTTCCTGATGTAATCCCTGGCGACACAGCGCTGCCGATGCGCTGCCGGACACGTCAAATCATAGCTTAAAAAGCTTTGTCGTCCAGCAGACAGAATCCGGCTCAATGGACAGCGCATATTTCGCCGACCGACGCAGGTGCGGAAAGTTGTCGATTCGGGTGTTCGCCGGATCACCGATATTCTTGATTCAGACACCGCCGGGATGATTCGGTGGTCTATTTTTGACGGCAGGGGGACTATAGCAACAAGCAATCGCGCTTTACATAGGCTACCGTATTGCAAATCATGGCTAAGTGATTGATCCGGTGGGGCACCAGAAACATCA
>JAJXUF010000035.1 GCA_021783175.1 Pseudomonadota bacterium | reverse complement strand
GAGATCCGTAGTTTGTTGCACAGCCTCATAGGTGAGCGTGCCGGACCGCGACACGATCCCTATCTTGCCCGGAAGATGGATCGCCCCGGGCATAATACCGATCTTGCATTCTCCTGGCGTGATGATTCCAGGACAGTTTGGGCCGATGATGCGCGCGCCGCTTTCAGCCGCCACCAGCCTCGCCTTGAGCATATCTGCGGTCGGCACACCTTCGGTGATACATACGATCAGACCGATCCCGGCATCCACAGCCTCAAGGATCGCATCCAGGCAAAATGGTGCTGGAACGTAGATAACGCTGGCATCAGCACTGGTCTGGGCGACGGCTTGTGCGACAGTATCGAAGACCGGCAACCCGAGATGGCGCGTCCCCCCCTTGCCAGGCGTTACCCCGCCGACCATGCGCGTGCCGTAGGCTATCGCCTGCTCGGAATGAAATGTTCCCTGCTTTCCAGTGAAGCCCTGGCAAATGACCCTGGTGTTCCTGTTCACGAGGACGCTCATGCCGGCATCCTCACTGCTGCGACGATCTCCTTTGCGGCTTGAGTAAGGTCCTTGGCCGCTATGATAGCGAGTCCGCTTTGATCGAGCAGTTCGCGACCGCGATCGGCCTGATTTCCCTGAAGTCTCACAACCACTGGCACCCGGATGCCAACTTCCGCTACGGCGCCAATGATGCCTTCGGCAATCATGTCACAACGCACAATGCCGCCGAATATGTTCACCAGCACTCCCTTTACGTTCTTGTCCGACAGGATAATCTTGAATGCCTCAGCCACGCGTTCCTGGGTGGCAGTTCCGCCGACATCGAGAAAATTCGCCGGATTGCCGCCGTGGAGCTTGATCAGATCCATCGTCGCCATCGCAAGTCCTGCACCATTGACCATACAACCTATGTCCCCATCGAGAGCAATGTAATTGAGATCCCATTTTCTGGCGCGGACTTCGCGTTCATCCTCCTGGCTCGAATCACGCAGCGCCGAAAGCGCAGGCTGACGAAACAGCGCGTTGTCGTCGATATTCACTTTGGCGTCGAGACACAAGAGGCGCCCATCACGGGTAACCACGAAAGGATTAACCTCAAGCAGACTAAGATCCTTTTCCACGAACAACCGGGCAAGACCGCTCAAGATGCGTGTAAACTGCGAGACCTGTTCGGCATCAAGCCCCAGGGAGAAACCGAGTTCCCGACATTGATAGGGTTGCAGCCCCACAAGTGGATTTACAATTGTACGCAGGATCTTTTGCGGCGAATCGTGCGCGACCTTTTCTATCTCAACACCGCCTTCGGTGGACGCCATAATGACCACACGCTTCGAGGTACGGTCAATGACTGCGCCGAGATACAGTTCGCGCTCAATGTCACAGGGCTTCTCGATAAGCACCTGGTTAACGGGTTGACCAAGCGCATCAGTCTGAATTGTGATCAGACGCGACCCAAGTAGCGATTTCACCGCAACAGCAGCTTCGGCAAACCCGTTGACGATTTTTACGCCTCCGGCCTTGCCGCGGGCTCCGGCATGCACTTGGGCCTTTATAACCCAGCGATCGCCTCCCAATGCCGTTAGGGCCGCCTGGACAGCCTGCACTTGATCTACAACCTGGTGTTCGGGTACAGCCACGCCGTAATCGGCGAATAATCGCTTCGCCTGATATTCATGCAGGTTCATTATGGCTCCGTCGCTGGGTGTGCTACTGCTTGGACGGGATATTCTAACCCGAAGCTGGGGGCAGTGTCCTTTACGCCGCCTTGCGCCTGCTGCTTTTCCGGCGCATGTCGATTCAGCGGCTGCGGGAACGCGCAATATGAATCGGACGACCGGCCACCGCCAGGGCCGCCTCGTGCAATGCTTCAGAAAGCGTCGGATGCGCAAACATGGTCAGCGCGAGATCCTCGCTGCTGGATGAAAACTGCATGGCAATCACGGCCTCGGCAATTAGCTCAGAGCATTGGGCGCCGAGCATATGCACGCCAAGAATGCGGTCGGTCTTGGCATCTGCAATCATTTTGACCATGCCCGTGGCCTCACCGCGAACGCGGGCGCGCCCGCTGGCTGCAAATGGAAAATTCCCGACTCGGCAATCCACGCCCGCGGCGCGTAATGCCTGCTCGCTCTTGCCTACCCAGGCAATCTCCGGGTGGGTATAAATGATTGATGGCACAACGTCATAATCGAGCCGCGACTGCTGGCCTGCGATTCGTTCTGCCACCATGACCCCTTCCGCCGAACCTTTATGTGCCAGCATCGGACCGCGCACTGCATCGCCGATAGCATAGACGCCAGGAAGATTCGTGCGGCAATACTCGTCCGCATGAATCACTCCCCATTCGTCCAGCAGTAACTCCGTCTCAGGCGCAAACAGATCGTGCGTACTGGGATGACGCCCAACCGCCACAATGAGCCGGTCCACCCGCACCCGGTGATTATCGTTTTTATCCTGGTATTCGATATCAACGCCCCCGTCCGCGACTTTGCAACCGAGCACGCGCGCACCCAGGCGGACATCCAGTCCTTGCTTGGTGAACTCACGTAGCGCCTCGCGAGAAATTTCTGAGTCGGCCATGGCTAAAAACTCTGTCTGGGCCTCAAGCAGTATCACCTGCGACCCGAGCCGGCACCACACGCTTCCAAGTTCAAGACCGATAACCCCGGCGCCAATCACCCCCAGTCGCGCTGGTACCTCACTAAACTCCAGCGCCCCCGTTGAATCGACAATCAGATCGCCCTGTAGTGGCGCAGCCCCGATCTCTACTGGCACTGAGCCGGGCGCAAGAATAATGTTCTCGGCCTCAAGCAGCTGAGTCTTTCCGTCCGTCGCGTCGCGCACCTCGACTTGCTTTTTCGGCAGCAGTTTGCCGTGCCCGGCAAACCAGCTGATTTTGTGACTTTTAAAAAGTCCGGCAATGCCTTGGGTCAGATGCTCCACTGTCTGATCCTTGTGCGCCATCATGGTGGACAGATCCAACTTCACATCGCCGCAGCGCACCCCGTGCAATGCAAATTCGCGTTGCGCTTGCACATACATCTCGGAAGACTCAAGAAGCGCCTTTGACGGGATGCAACCGCTATTTAGGCATGTGCCACCCAGCACGGGTTGATTATCCCGGTCCCGCCATTGATCGACACAGGCGGTGTTCATTCCGAGCTGGGCGCAGCGGATAGCGGCGACATAACCGGCGGGCCCGCCTCCAATCACGACCACGTCGAAATGCTTTGCCATTGACTGCGATCCTTGTTGATTATTGACAGCCACTATCCGCTTTAGTCGCACGGCCCTATGGTCCACACCCGCTGACGGCGGACCGCTACGATCGGGGCGCTGCGATGCGCCCCGGTAAACTGTCGTGCCAACCGCATACTTGCTGTTCGTCTCGGCGTCAGACTTCGAGCAAAATCCGCGCAGGGTCTTCGAGCATGTCCTTGATCGTCACTAGAAAGCGCACGGCTTCGCGACCATCGATTAGGCGATGATCATAGGACAGCGCCAGATACATCATCGGCCGAATGACAACCTGACCCTTTTCTGCAACCGGTCTGTCTTCGATCTTGTGCATGCCCAAGATGGCACTTTGCGGCGGATTAAGAATCGGTGTCGAAAGAAGTGAGCCGAACACGCCGCCGTTGGTAATGGTAAAGGTTCCGCCGGTAATCTCCTCCATGCTCAGCGCACCCTTCTGCGCCTTCTGCCCATATTCCGCTATGGCGGATTCTATGCCCGCCATAGTAAGCCGATCGGCATCGCGCACAATTGGCACCACCAGTCCGCGGTCTGAGCTGACAGCAATGCCGATATCAAAGTAACCGTGATAAACAATATCGCTTCCATCAATCGACGCATTCACTTCCGGAAACTGCCGCAATGCCTCGACCGCAGCCTTGACGAAGAATGACATGTACCCGAGGCGCACACCGTGTTCAGTTTCAAAACGTTCGCGGTAGCGTTGCCGCAGATCCATTACCGGCTGCATGTTAACTTCGTTAAAAGTAGTGAGAATTGCTGCCGTGTGCTGCGCCGCAACCAGACGCTCGGCAACGCGGGCACGCAGACGCGTCATGGGTACCCGTTTTTCGGCACGCTCATTCGCAACCACCGGCGCGGGAAATTCGGCCGGAGTTTCGCGTGCCTCCGGCCCTGCCCCTAACACTGGTGTCGGCTCAGGTGCCGCGGGCAAGGCGGCAGGACCCGGTCCGGCCGGATTCTGTTCCAGAAAGTGCAACACGTCTTCCTTCAGCACGCGCCCGCCCCGGCCAGTTCCGGAAATTTGCTGCCGGCTGAGACCATGTTCGTCTATCAGTTTCTGGGCGGAAGGAGTAAGAACGGACTGTGCCAGCGCGGCAGTGGAAATTCTGTTTGACGCAATTTCAGCCGATGTGTCTGCGTGTGCCGCCGGAGCACTTTGTGGGGTATTCGGCATCACCGGGTGGATTTCGGCAACGGCAGCCGTCAGCCGCCCGATAGTCTGGCGAGATATAACGGTCGCACCCTCCTTCTCGAGAATTTCTTGCAAGACGCCATCCGCTGGCGCAGGGATTTCGAATACCACCTTGTCGGTCTCAATATCGGCAAGGATTTCCGAGCGTTTTACCGGATCCCCGGCGTGCTTGCGCCAGCTGATCAGAGTACCGTCAGTCACAGACTCCGGAAAATCGGGAACCTTTACATCTATGGACATTATGGACTCCCTCCATTGACCGCAAGCCGTTGCGGCTTCGACAACGCGATTACTCACATCCTGCGGCGCTCAATCCGAACCGGCCAGCGCCTCCGTAATCAGCGTGCGCAACTGTTGAAGATGTAGCGCTGCCTGCCCTACTGCTGGCGCCGCAGATGCCGGCCTGCCAGCATATGTTAACGGCATGTCAGCCGGCATAACATTGCGAACATGATGTTGGCTCGAATACCAAGCTCCTTGGTTCTTCGGCTCCTCCTGACACCAGACTACCGCCTTGATGTTTGGGTAGCGCTCAATCTCAGCACGCAGTCCGGCCTCGGGAAACGGGTACATTTGCTCCATACGCACTATGGCAACATCTGTGCGATTCTGTTCGCGCCGCTTTTCCAACAAATCGTAATATACCCTGCCGCTACACAGTACCAGACGCTGTACCAATGCGGGATCCAATTGGTCTACTTCTGGAACGATCATGTGGAACTGGCCGTCAAACAGGTCCTCGAGCGAGCTCGTCGCTAGCCGGTGGCGCAACAAGCTTTTAGGCGTCATGACAACAAGCGGTTTGCGGCAATCCTGCAACATCTGGCGTCGCAGCAGATGGAACATCTGGGCTGCCGTGGTCGGTATGCATACCTGCATATTCTGCTCGGCCGCCAGTTGCAGATAGCGTTCGAAGCGCGCCGAAGAATGTTCCGGCCCCTGGCCTTCATACCCGTGTGGCAAGAACAATACAAGGCCGCACAGGCGCCCCCACTTCTGCTCACCGGCACTAATGAACTGGTCGATGACAACCTGGGCGTTATTCGCGAAGTCTCCGAACTGCGCTTCCCACACAGTAAGACTTTCCGGGTCTGTTGTAGCGTAGCCGTATTCGAATGCCAGTACCGCCTCCTCCGACAGCGGCGAATTGACGACCAGGAAGCCCGGTTGTTTCTTGGCCAGTTGCCGCAGCGGCACATAAGCGCTGCCATCCTTAACGTTGTAAACGACAGCATGACGATGAAAGAAAGTACCGCGGGCACTGTCTTGACCGGATAGGCGAACGTCATAACCGTCATGCAATAGCGTCGCATAAGCCAGGGTCTCGGCGAAACCCCAGTCGATAGGCAATGCGCCCGCGGCCATCTTGCGCCGATTATCGTAGATCTTGATGACGTTTGGATGCAGTTCGAATCCGTCCGGGAGCTCGCCGAGGCGGGCGGATAGCTCGCGCAGCTTCTGCAATGACACGCGGGTATCGACCTCCGAATTGCAGCTCTTGCCGACGTAAGGCCTCCAGTTGGCGGCGTATGGGTAATGCGCTTGCTCGTCAGAGATGAAATCAAGCGTCACGCATGCCCCTGATTCGAGACCGAGGCGGTAGTTTTCGGCACTTAGCGACGGCGTCTCAGCAGCGATCACTCCTTCATCCACAAGCTTGCGTGCATAGAGTTCGCGAGTCGACTGCTTCTCATGAATCCTTTTGTACATGAGAGGCTGGGTTACCGACGGCTCATCGGCCTCGCTGTGACCGTGACGCCGATAGCAAACAATATCTACCACCACGTCCTTCCGGAATGTCATGCGATAGTCGAGCGCAATCTGACCCACAAAGAGCACGGCTTCCAGATCATCGCCATTGACATGAAAAATCGGGGCACTGACCATCTTGGCCACGTCGGTACAGTACAGAGTAGAGCGCGCATCTTGCTGCAGGCTGGTTGTGAAGCCGATCTGATTGTTCACTACGATGTGGACCGTACCCTTGGTGGAATAGCCGCGCGACTGCGACATATTGAAGGTTTCCATCACCACTCCCTGACCGGCGAATGCCGCATCGCCGTGTATCAACAGCGGCACAACCTGTGTGCCTTCCCGGTCTTTGCGTCGGTCCTGGCGAGCGCGCACCGACCCCTCCACCACAGGCCCGACAATTTCAAGGTGCGATGGATTGAATGCCAGCGCCAGGTGCACGGGTCCTCCCGGCGTTCTGACGTTTGAGGAAAACCCCAAATGGTATTTCACATCACCCGAGCCATCGACATTTTTGAGCCGCTTGCCCTCAAATTCCTGGAAGAGCTCGGCTGGAGTTTTGCCCAAAATATTGACGAGCACATTGAGACGACCGCGGTGGGCCATGCCAATGATGATTTCCTTGATTCCGCGTTCGCCGCCGCGCTGTACGAGAGCATCCAGCAACGGGATCAGGCTTTCGGCTCCCTCCAAAGAGAAACGCTTCTGCCCGACATACTTTGCATGCAGGTGGTGCTCCAACCCTTCGGCCGCGGTAACGCGGTCGAATAGTCGCTGCCTGATTTCCTTGGAGTAACTGGGAGTGCCGCGCGCACTTTCAAGGTGATGCTGGATCCAGCGCTTTTCTGCCGTATCGGTAAGATACATATACTCGGCGCCGATAGAACCGCAGTACGTTTTCTCGAGGATCTCGAGGATTTCTCGCAGTGTCGCTCTTTGTGGACCAACCAGCGAACCTGTATCGAACTCGGTATCTAGATCTATTGCCGTCAATCCGTGATGCGCAGGATACAGTTCCGGCACCTCCGGCATCTCCATTGCTGCTAGCGGATCTAGTCGCGCGCGCTGGTGACCGCGAAAACGGTAGGCATTGATGAGCTGCAGCACCCTAACCTGCTTTTCTCGAAGGTCGCCAGTAGCGACGCCGGGGGTCGGATTCGCGATGCGCAGCTTCCCCTGGTACACCATGCGACGAAATCGGTCGCGAATCTCGGAGTGCGCCACGTCCACAGCCACACCATCGACTTGAGGCAGGCTTTCGAAGTAGCGCCGCCATGTCTCATCCACGGCGCCTGGATTCTGCAGGAAGTTCTCGTACAACTGCTCAAGATAAGTTGCATTGCCACTGGCGAGCGGCGAGGTGCTCAACCATGCCTTAAGTGTCTCTCGGTTTTGCGGATCATCCATTCCTATCCACCAGTCTTGCCATAAGCGGGTAATCAATTGCGAAGCCGGTCGGGCTGCGGGCCACGCCAGATCCCGGACGGCTTCCATCTACTAAATTAGTCACCCAAGCGTCCCAGCCAGTTCCCGCATGCGCTGCCCGACACGGCACAACGCGCAGAACAGACGTATTTATTAGAAACTCTAGCACGCAAATTGATTTGTCGGCATGTGCGCGAACAAGCAATCTCCGAGGGCTATCGATCCGCCCGTGGTGCCACCTCGTTTCAACCTGGCCAGTCTCGCAAGCCGGTTGCGGGTCACTGACTGTCAATGTCGGCCCGGATGCGGGGCTATAAGCGATCTCTATGGCACGGTCTTTGCCGGACCTTCTTCAAGGAGTGGGTGCTCAATGCATGTCACACCGGCTGTAATTCTTTTTTTGAACTGGCCACTGGCCGCGGCTCAACTAGCAGTCCATAATCAACTTAGGTCTGGTCATTACGGCCAGATCGCGCTTCGGCACAGCGCACACGCGAGGTGTCAGCAGATGAAGCGTTCCCGCTATATTCTTGCGTCTTGTCATATGCCTTTCTCGTGACCGGCGGCTGCGCCGCGGCGTGCAGCTTTTTCCTCGATCCTAGCTGAGTGCCAGACCATGGGCGGCTGAGCGGGTCCACCGAAAGAGGAGAAGAATAATGTTTACGCAACTTCTCAATCCTTTGAACAATCTTGTCGTAACAGCGCTAGTTGCTTTGGTTCCTGTCGTTTTACTGCTGGTCATGTTGGCTGTTTACCGGGTCTCGGCCTGGGCGGCAACACTTATTGGCTCCCTTGTTACTTTTTCACTCGCCGTGTGGCTTTGGCACATGCCATTGCATCAGGGCGTATTAGCCTATATTTACGGGGCTGCTACAGGCGTTTGGGCGGTCGACTGGATCACGTTCTGGGGCGTTGTCCTTTTCAATACCCTCATGATCACGGGTGTTTTTGAACGTTTCCGACGCTGGCTGGTAGCGCAGGGCACCGCCGATGTGCGCGTGCAGACAATTCTCTTTGCATGGGCTTTTGGGGCGTTGCTCGAAGGCTTGGTCGGATTTGGCTATCCGTGGGCGGTTGTTGCCCCGATTCTCATTACTCTCGGCATACCGGATCTGGATGCGGTACGCGTTGCGGCGATAGCCAACAATGCGCCAGTATCCTACGGCGCCCTGGGAGTCCCCATCATCGCCCTGGCTGCAGTCACCGGTTATCCATTGCTTGAACTTTCCGCCAGCGTCGGCCGACTGGTCGCAGTCCTTGCTCTGCTACCTCCCTGGGTGCTCATTTACCTGGTAAGCGGAAAACGCGGCCTGCGCGATGGCTGGCCTTTGGCCATAGTCGGCTCACTTGGATATATTGCCGGCCAGTATCCGGTGGCAACCCATCTCGGACCCTACCTGCCCGACGTGACCGGCTCTATTGTGTGCTTCGCGGCGCTGCTCGTGCTGCTCAAATTTTGGCAGCCGCGCACGGTCCTGGGGTACGGCGGCAAACCGATCAAGTCAGAAAAGGGCTCGGCCGATCGCAAAGCGCATGGGCTGTCTCGCGCCGAACTGGTACAGGCTTGGATGCCGTTCATCGTGCTCATTATCGTGGTTGTGCTTTGGACGGGACCTTGGTCGACTTTACCCAAGGTAAGTCTGTTTGCCGAGAAAGTTGAGGCGATATCGTCGGTCACACACAACAATGTGGTGGCGCTATTCAACTTTGCACCCTTCATTGGAGGCACGGCAATCCTGGCGTCCTGGTTTATCGTGGCCGTACTGCTGCGATTGGGAATGAAGGACCTGAAGGAAGTCTTTCGCCGTACCTTCCATCAGATGTGGGGTGCATTGTTGGTCGGCGTGTTCATTTTTGGCCTCGCCTACGTTTTCAATTACTCCGGTATGGCGGCATCGCTGGCTTACGCATTCTCGAAGTTTGGTGTTATGTATCTGCTGATCGCACCGGTACTGGGATGGATCGGCGTTGCTCTCTCTGGGAGCAATACTTCAACCAATGCCATGTTCGGGGCATTTCAGGCGCTTGTCGGCAAGCTCCTCGGGTTCCCGGGGTTGCTGCTGCCGACACTTAACTCGGTTGGCGCGGAAGTCGGCAAACCAGTCGCGCCGCAAACCGCAAGCGTGGGCGTTTCGACCAGCCGCTATGTCCGCAACGAAGGTGTAGTGATCCGTCACAACATGGGCTGGACCCTGATCCTGCTTGGCTATCTGATATTGATCGGTGTTTTGTTCTACCTGGTGTTTCCGGGCGCAATGACACCTGCTCAAATGCCATAAGGTAACGGCGCGAGCGTAAGAATGGTCCGGACGAGCGCAGCTAAGGCAACTTAAAAAACGCCAAGTTGCGCTCGTCGAGGACCGGGCATCTAGTGCAGGGCATGACAATCAGACACAGCGGGGTGCAGCACACGCTATTAATTTGGTGCGTCCTGCTAATCCGGCTGCAGTGCGATACCCGGTCGTTCTTGCATCGACTGTCAGCACACCTGCCTGCCGCCGCGCATTACCCGTGTCAGCGCTTGCGGCTTAAAGGTTTGAGATACTCATCGAACCACCTCAGGGTAGCATTCCAGGTAACTATCGCCTCCTGCTTGTTCTTAAAATTGAACACGTGTCCGGCGTTGGGAATGATGATGACATGAACCTGTCGTCCGAGCCCCCGCAGCGCAGCCGCCAGCTGCTCCGACTGTGAAACGGGCGCCGATGTATCGCTGGCCCCGTGAATCAATAGAACCGGGGCGCGCAATGTGCGCACCTGATCGATCGGTGATGCGCGGCGCAAATCGGCGATGAACTCGCCTTCACTTTGGGCACCGGATTGCTTTCGGAAATAGCGACGAATCATGCGATAGACAAAACGGCGCATGGGGTTTGGGTAACTGGCCGGGTTGAGCCAGCCTTCAAAATCCGTCACCGGATAGTAAGCGACTACGGCCTTGATGCGCTCTGGAGCATGGGCGGCGATGAGCAAACTGAACACGCCGCCCTGGGAAAACCCCAAGGTCGCGATGCGGCTCGTATCTACAGATGGGTTCGCCTGAACGATATCAAGAGCTGCCGTTACATCGCTTTGTTGGCGCCAGGGAAACAGCGTGCGTCGGTATTTGCCGTCGATAAGCCTTCGATAATCGGCAGCCACGGCAACGTACCCGTGCTGCGCCAGATTACTGATAACGCCACGCATGTCGGATGCCGTACCGCCGGCCTCGGGGTGCACCAATATTGCGGGAAACAATCCGCTTCCGTCGGGCTTGGCCCACTCAAGGTGGATCAGGAGCCGCCCTTCTTTCGCCTCTTCACTCCAGGTGACAACTCCCGGCGGGGTTCGGTGCGGATAAATGAGATAATGATTGGGTCCTTGACAGGCACTGGCAAGTCCGGCGAGCAACAGAATCGCCGTCCGGACAATCGCCCGGTTAATCACGGCGAAATCACGCACGCGCGCCATTCGGCTCATGCGCAATGTCCGCCTCCTTGTGCTTCACCATAACCAGCTGGTCCCTTCGCACGTAAGGACCAAATTGAGGCTGCCGATCTGGCTTGGCTTGTAATTGTGTCGCCGGCCAGGTGGCCCGGGAACGTCAATCCACTTGGTCCAACATCAGGCAATCCCGTGCCGCTCAAACCAGGCGAGCATTCTTTTCCAGCCGTCTTCAGCATCGGCGTGGCGATAGCTTGGTCGGTAGTCGGCGAAAAATGCATGCGCGGCGTCGGGGTAGACGATAATCTCCGATGGACTGCCAATTGCATTGAGCTTAGCGCGCATGGCGTCTATTGTATCGATCGGTACGGCCTGGTCGGCTCCGCCGTAAAGTCCAAGTACCGGCGCTTTAAGTGAGCCTGCCACGTCAACTGGATGCTGCGGCTGATTCTGGCTCGCGGCACCGCTCAGCCGACCATACCAAGCCACGCCGGCCTTGAGCTGCGGACTGTGCGCGGCGTACAACCAAACGATACGCCCACCCCAGCAGAAGCCGGTGATGCCAAGACGCGAGATATCTCCCTTGCCCGAAGACTGTGCCCAGGCAACAGCGGCATCGAGATCGGAAATGATCTGCACATCCGTTACCTTTGAAACAACGGTGGTCAAGATCTGCTGAATGTCCGTTATTTTCGAAACGTCTGCCTGGCGTGCGTACAGTTCGGGGGCAACAGCCAGATATCCGAGCTTGGCCAGTCTGCGGCAAATGTCCTTGATATGTTCGTGTACTCCGAATATTTCCTGAACTACGATAATTACCGGAAATTTTTTGCCTGTCGCAGGCATAGCCTGGTAACCGGGTATCTCCCCGTCGTGAACCGGAATGGCGATTTCAGCAGCCGTCACATCGGCGAGGTCGGTGTGTATTAAAGATTGCGCATTGACTGGACCGGTCGCGAGCGGATAACTCGAGGCAGTCAGATGAATATTTCGGCCGTTACGCCCAAACAGATTCCCTGTAATTTCATTCATGCGCGTTCCCTCTTCAATCCTCGTTATTGTTCTTTGTGAATTTTGGCCGAGATCAATTACTGGCTGGATACGGCCGTGGTTGATTATCGACCGCGCAACGATCGCGCCAACGTGGTCCCAGATGGACCTCGGCTACGCGCGATTGCACCGCATACCAGCGCGCACATCGGACACACCACCACCGCATCTAGCCTGTAGTGAATAGCGCAAGCCTAATTGGGTCGACCTAAAGCTGGCGCTCAGGTCCGGGCCGGCTCCAAGGTTGCGTCGACGTTCAACTCATCACAAAAATCCGAAAACTCATCGCGCAATCGACCAATGTGGAGATCCGCCGGTACACTGATTGTCATATTCAGCGAAAACATGGATGTTCCCGTATGAGCTGCAGGATAGGTCCAGCTGTTCAGGTCTTCGATATTGATGCCACGACTTGAAAAGAACTCGGCCACTTTCTGCACGATCCCGGGATGATCCATAGATACGACATCTACCGCGTAGGGCACCATTCTCGGTCGCGGCGTGCGGCCTTCGGTTTGGCGCGCAAGGATGGCCAGATTGAGTTTCTTCCCGAGCGCTGGTGCCATCGCCTCGATCTTCGCGACAGCATTCCAGCTCCCTGAGATCATCAGGATTAGGGCAAATTCGCCGCCAAGCACGGTCATCCTGCTGTCCTCGATATTGCCGCCCCCATCAAGTACGGCTCTGGCCAGCTCATTGACGATGCCAGGCCGATCGTTTCCGATGGCGGAAATCACCAGATATTTTTTCATGACAGCAAATTAGTCCTCGGTAGCGCCGCAAGCTCTCCGTGCAGCAAAGTTGGCGAGCAAACTAATATCATAACCCAGGCCATGCTGCGACGGCGCAATCGATGAATTGGATATCATGCCAGTCACAGATTTCGGCGCCTTTCACCATGCCGCCGGCATTGTGTGGGTGCCGGCAAAGCGGCGATCCCAGGGCTACCAACGGAAACTCGACTTTTCTAGCCGTTAACAATACCGCACTTCAGGAAGCTATACGTCATGCGGAGCGGGCATGTGCCACAACATTTACCAGAACAGACCTAGCCACCCCAGCGGCGAATACTCCATCCTTGAAAAAACTTTGAGGTGAAGGGTCGTAGCGACCCCATTCGACCTGGCAGCGTATTGCCTGGGTCAGTATTTGTCGATTACCCACAGGGTATCCAGGTGACGCAAGACGTATAGGCCAAAGCAAGCCGCAAACATCGGCCATGCCGCGAAAAACAACAGATTTTTCCCGACAAAGGGCGCGAAGAACTGGTGATAGGAGGAAACGATCCAGGCGGCGTTCAGCACAAGTACCGCGCCATAGCTCCACCGCTTTTGAATACCCATCAGAAAGCTGACCAGGATAATCAGCTCAATAACGGCAATTCCATATAGCACCTCGTGGCTGACACCCTTCAAAAGGTGAAGCGGTTCATAGATGCTTAAGGCGTCGGTGGGGCGAACCAGTCGGTCAAGAATCCAGACGAACATGGCAAGAAATACGCTTATGCGCAACACGAACAGCACCAAGGCGACCCGATGATCGTGCTTCATTATGCCTCCGCAATTTTCGTTCCGGCCCTATAGATTCGGCGTCAACATCATCACATCCGACGCCACGGGCAAATCCGGATCCTGCCAC
The DNA here is from genome assembly GCA_021783175.1 of Pseudomonadota bacterium. Next base: position 15,115 of record JAJXUF010000035.1, on the reverse strand, counting down.
TGGACCGCCCAAACTCTAACGTCGCGCCGAGAACAATGTGAAAACCCCGGCCGCATGATTTTAGGCGCCGCGATTTCGCGATAGTTTCGCGAAACCACCGGCAGCGGTGGCCTAATTTTTGCCAGAATTTTGATTTAGCCGACCTGAAAGGGTACCTAACACTGCTTCAACCGGCAGCGCCGACCGGTCCCGCACTCGGCTGTCGAGGTATGTCTAAATCCGCTTACTTGGTGGGAACAGAATTTAATTGCGCTCTGACGAAAGCCGGTAATCCCCGGACACCATGTTGAGACCAGCATCCGATACATAACACGCCAACAACCCAAGGTAGGCGCCCGCGGCTACGTCGCTGACAAAATGGTAATTTGTCGCAACAAGCGACAAACCGAGAATAACCAGGCCTGCCAAGTACACCGCGCGAAATCGCGGATACGAATGCCACAGCATGACGGCCAACGCCGTAAATACAGTCATATGACCCGAGGGAAAACTTGTGAATCTCGCCCCCTCATGGAACCAGTGGAATCCCGCCAGTTGCCGGTGAAACAACCAGAATTTGGGATTCGCGCGTCCGAACGTATGTTGAAGCAACTCCTTTGCTGCATACGCGAGCGGCAACCCGACACCACACAGTTGCAGAAACCGCGTATGCACGTTGTGTAGGCCCTTCGGCACGCTCACCAGGTACGCGATCCAGCAGACTGCTGTGATCACGAGGACGATTGGGAGCAGAAGATCCGGGATGTTCGAAGCGTATTCCCACAATATCCGGTGAGATACGATAACTTTATGGAAATAAACCGCCGCTGCTGCATCGACAAAATAGTAACTGAAGACAGTCACCATCAAGGCAATGAAAAACCAGAAAATTACATGCGAAGCCTTCATGCGATTCCATCTTTTTCGACCGACCCTGCGGCCTTGCGTTGCGCGCGCAGAAATTGTCTCGATAAGCGCGCCGGATTGTAACAAGGCGCCACGTTCAAAGCGAATCTAAATCGCCGTGACTGCTACAGAAGCACGACATGCGGCACTGCGCCCGTAACCCCGCGACTCGCCAACTGCCTCGGTTCGGCGATCGCGATGGAAATGGCGACGGTGGATCCGAACCAAAGCCGCGCTCCATTGCCGAGAGGAACAGCCGCGCGACGGGGGTGCCGGGCCACATTCTGCTTCCCTAACAATCCAAAAGGGGAGTCGCAACCAATGCCTGTACCGACTGTCGGATCGGCGCATACACATGCCGATCCGGGCGACATCGAAGGCGGGTCCCGGTTATAATGCGGGCACCGTTGCTTGACGGTTACCTGTGAATTCCGCGCCCGACGTGACCTAGTCGTGATCCCAAAGTGACAACTCGCTCATCTCTGCGCAAGCTACGCCGTTGGCTCACCCCGCAACGGCTACGCCTGGCCTTGTGGCTGGTTTTGCTTGCGTTCGCCATTTATGCGCTTTATCTCGATCATGTCGTACGCACCGAATTTGAGGGGCGACGCTGGGCTCTACCGGCGCGTGTTTATGCGCGCCCGCTGGAAATTTTCCCTGGGGAAAAGATTGATGCGAAGCAAGTACTCGAAGAGCTGGCTGTGCTGCATTACAGCACGTCACTCCAACCGCAAAATCCCGGCAGCTATTACCAGAGCGGAGCGGACATCGACCTGGTTACGCGTTCCTTCACATTCTGGGATGGACCGCAACCAGCGCTGACTCTCACACTGCATTTCTCGAATGGACATCTAGCCAGCGTGCAGAACATGCATACCGGCGCATCGGTCAATCTGGCACGCCTGGACCCAATGCTAATCGGCAGTATTTATCCGGCCGACAACGAGGATCGGATACTGGTGAGGCTCGATCAGGTTCCCTCGTCATTGATTAATGGCCTCATCGCAGTCGAAGACCGCAAATTCTACACGCATCATGGAATTGATCCGCGTGGAATGGCCCGCGCACTGTGGTCAATGCTTCGCGGCCGTGGAGTACAGGGGGGCAGCACGCTGACTCAGCAGCTCGTTAAAAACTATTTTCTGACGCCCCAACGCACCCTGCGACGCAAGTTCACGGAAGTGCTCATGGCACTGCTGCTAGAGCTTCATTACAGCAAGCAGGAAATTCTTCAGGCATATATCAATGAAATCTACCTCGGTCAGGATGGCAGCCACGCCATCCACGGGTTCGGTCTGGCCAGCCAGTTCTATTTCGGTAAACCGCTGCACGAAATCGACCTGCCGCAATCTGCACTGCTAGTAGGCTTGGTGCGTGGACCATCCCTCTATGACCCGCGCCGACATCCTCATCGCGCGCTCGATCGCCGGAATCTCGTTCTTCAGGAAATGTTGCAACAAGGAGATATTACTCAAGCGCAGTTTGTCACGGCAACGTCGGCGCCACTTGACGTAATCGCGAAGCCGCCAAGCGGGGCATCGCCCTATCCGGCATTCCTCGATCTCGTACACCGCCAACTGCTTAGCGACTACCGTGAGGAAGATCTGCGCTCAGATGGCCTGCAAATCATCACGACATTGGACCCTGAAATTCAAAATGCGGCGGAGCATGCACTGACCTCACGCCTCGCACAACTTGAAAAGGACAGGCGACTGCCGAAAGACATCCTGCAAGGTGCCGTGGTTGTCACAAATTCGCAGACCGGCGAGATTCAGGCGCTCGTCAGCGACCGCGACCCGAGATTTGAGGGCTTTAACCGGGCCGTGGATGCACTGCGTCCGATTGGCTCCCTTTTCAAACCTGCCATTTATCTCACCGCCCTCGAGCAGCCAGCGAAATACACCCTGGCGTCCTTGCTTGATGACAGCCAGCTCACGGTGCACGGTCAAGGCGGCAAGGACTGGGCTCCCAATAACTACGATCGAAAGTTCCACGGTGAGGTACCACTGCCGCTGGCCCTCGCTAATTCCTACAATGTTGCAACGGTGCGTCTCGGTCTTTCTCTAGGGCTTCCGGCAATCATGGATACGGTCCACAGCTTGGGTGTCGATCGCGACCTGAGGGCGTATGACGCGAGTCTGCTCGGGGCTAACAGCCTGGCACCGATCGAAGTGGCGCAGATGTATGAGACTCTGGCCAATGGTGGATTTCGGATTCCACTACGCGCGATTCGCGAAGTTCTGGACGCCAATGGTCACCCGCTGCAGCATTATGCGCTGGCGATGAAACAGATCGCCCCGCCGGGACCAATCTACCTGCTCACCTTTGCCTTGCAGGACGTCGTCAGCGAGGGTACCGCAGAGAACCTCCAGACCTATCTGCCAGCTGACTTGCATTTAGCGGGAAAAACAGGGACTACCGAGGATTTGCGGGACAGTTGGTTCGCTGGGTTTAGCGGAGACCATGTAGGGGTCGCCTGGGTCGGACGCGACGACAACGGTCCGACCGGGTTGACTGGAGCGGCCGGTGCCATGACGGTCTGGGGAGAAACGATGCAAGCGCTCGATCCAGAACCGCTCAATCCGCCGCGCCCGGACGATATCCAATCGGCGTGGATCGACCCGCACACCGGGCTACGCGCGGACCGAAGCTGTTCTGGAGCGGTAAAGCTTCCCTTCATTCGCGGTTCGGTGCCAACACAAACAGCGCCGTGTGTTTCGCGCTCACCAATCAAAAAGATCAAAAGCTGGTTCGAACGCCTGTTCGGTCGCTGACGTTCGCTTATAATGGATGGCGAACGACAACGGATCTTCTGCAAGGCGGGGATGCGCGCGGGTGGCGTATAACTGTGCGAATGTGATGTTTCGGCGCATAAACAGGAACGCGAACATGGCCAAGCGAATTCTTATCCTCATTTTTGTCTCTCTCGGACTGCTGGTTAGCGGCTGCGCAAGCCTGAGGATGTCGCCGTCGCCAGCAAGCACTCCCATCTCCGACAACGCAGCGGTTGTTTCGTTAGCGGATAGCGCGCGTTCGGACACGCAGGCAGGCAACTTTGCCACCGCGACCGCGTCGCTTGAGCGCGCGCTTCGCATTGAACCTCGCAATGCCGGGCTGTGGCAGGAGCTCGCCCGCGTGCGGATGGCGGAGGGTCATTATCAACAGGCAGAAGCCATGGCTCAGCGCTCGAACAGCTGGGCGGGTGACAACAACGCGTTGCGCGCGGAAAACTGGCGAATTATTGGACAGTCGCGCACGCAGCGTGGGGATGCAGCCGGTGCGGATACCGCTTTCAAGCGCGCCACGGAACTGCTCAAATAGGGGGCGAGCAACTTCTCCGTCGCAGGCTTCACCGTATCACAGCGAGCCAACGGACCGTATTCGCTGGCGCCAGACGGAAATAAGTGTTTACGCAGGTACGCTACTGAGCGTCTCCAGATGTCGGCGCGTATTCTATATCCAGAATATCGAATACCGTCCGTCCCTTTGGCAATTCTACAAATACTTCGTCGCCGGCAGTCTTTTTCAATAAGGCGCGGCCAAGAGGTGAATCTACGCTTATCAAGCCTTGCTCGAGATCGAACTCGTCCGGTCCGACGATCCTGTAACGAAATTGATTGCCCGCTTCATCCTCCAATCGCACCCACGCGCCAAAGTAAACCCTTTCCTGGTCAGGCGGGCTGCGATCGACGACGACTATCTGGTCGAGGCGCTTGCCCAAGTAGCGGACTCTGCGGTCAATTTCGCGCAACTGCTTTTTTCCGTAGATATACTCGGCATTTTCCGAACGGTCGCCAAGTGCCGCAGCTTCGGCGACGGCCTGAGTCACCTGTGGCCGCTTTACTCGCCAGAGATGCGTCAATTCATCGTGCAACCGCTTGTACCCTTCTGGGGTAATGTAATTGGACGGCGACTGCTGGTCAGTTTGCTTGCGTTTCATCGTCTGCACACAGGGTTGGCGGCGGGTAGATTCGACTGAACTGTACGCGCTTCACGTTACTGCGCATGTACGCAGCTGGTCAAGGCTACGCCTGTTAAGTTGCAGGAAGCTGGCAAAAGATGTGGCTGCAATGTACTGTCCACTTGGAGGGCGTCAAGCACCCAGGTTGCCGCCGTCAAAGCAGTACTAAGCAGATCGTACCGCGGGCCTGGAAAATTGCCCTGGCATCATCGGCGCCAGGCACGTGCATTCATCGAGCCATGGGCAGATCCTGGCCCGTACATTCCTGTCTGCTATGATTCAACGAGGAAGGTGATAAGAGTCTCCATATGCGCCTCTTGAGTTGTAGGCACGAAAACCGAGAAAGACTTGGAATCCTGCTGGGTGACTCCGTAGGACTGCTCTCCAAAGACAAGGGTTGGCCGCAGACAATGCTTGAGCTGATCGAAAGCGGGCCAAAAAAATGGTCTGCCTTGGCTGCTGGAGCCACGGACGCCATCGACGAGAGTCTAGCCCTGGCATCGGCAAATCTGCTTGCGCCGATCCCGCGTCCGCGCAAAAACATCATGTGTCTTGGCTGGAACTACGAGGAGCATGTGCAGGAGGCTGCGGGCGTTAGCGGACGCAAAACCGAAGTTCCCGAATACCCCGTTGTGTTCACAAAGAATGTCACCAGCATCAATAGCCCCCATGGCGATATACCCTGGGATCCCGACATGACCACCCAACTCGACTGGGAAGTAGAACTGGCGGTGGTAATTGGAGTTTCTGGCCACAAGATTCCGGTTGCGGACGCGCTGAAACACGTATTTGGCTACACCGTAATTAACGACATCTCGGCGCGCGATGTGCAATTCCGTCACAAACAGTTCTTTCTTGGCAAGAGTGTCGACGGTACATGCCCCATGGGCCCGGTGATCGTTACAGCCGACGAAATACCGGATCCACAGTCATTGGATTTGCGAACCTGGGTTAACGGGGAGCTCAAGCAGTCGTCCAACACGCGCTTTCAGATATTTGATGTGGCGACAGCGCTGTCGATCTTATCGCGCGGTATGTCGCTTGAGCCGGGCGACATCATTTCAACCGGCACGCCTAGTGGTGTCGGTTTCGCTCGTACCCCTCCCGAGTTTCTCAAACCAGGAGACCTGGTGGAATGCGAGGTACAGGGAATTGGTCGCTTGCGGAATCGGGTGCGTTGATTCGGGGAAACAGACGCTGAATTCAGCTTGTTTGAGTGGAGTTAGCGTTGGTCGCAGATAACAGCCGCTCGATTTCGCCGCTTTGCAGCAGCCCATCAAGGTCTTCGGCACCACCAATTAACTGGCCAGCGACGAATACCATGGGAAAAGTCGGCCAACCTGTCCACATCTTGAGCGCATTGCGCCGTCGCCAGCCGTTGAAATAGCTGCCGTATTCGAGGTAGCGATAGGTAATGTTGCGAGCATCGAGCAGTTTGCGCGCGCGGCGGCAAAAAGGATTTTGTGCCATCCCGACTATTACGACGCGCGCAGCATCCACGGCGGCTGCAACTTCTTCGACGATATCCCGGTGATTAGCTGCAACGCGTTCCCTTATGGCCGGATGAATGCGAGATTCTTGGAGTATTTGACGAGCCAAGGCTGGATCACTCTTGTTGGTTGATGGAAATGATTGCCAGGCTCAAGGTCTCGAATAGACCCATCTAAGCAAGGCATTCTGAACGGCCTCGCCGGCAGCTGTATCTGCCCGCGGATCGTTATGCAAAGACACGATTATCATCCGCCGACCTTTCGCATCCTGCATTATTCCGGCCGTACTGCGCACGCCGTCAAGGCTACCGGTTTTCAGGTGAGCCTGGCCTGCCAAAGGACTGCCGTCGAGCCGCTGCTTCATGGTTCCATCGACTGCCAGAATTGGAAGCGAAGCAAAAAACTCCGGCATATAGGGACTCCTGTACGCTGTAAGCAGCAGATCCGCGAGATGTCTGGCCGAGATGCGTGCTTGGCGCGACAGGCCTGATCCGTTATCCACGACTAGCTCGGGAAATGACAGGTTGTTACGCGCCAGCCAGTCACGCACTACCTTGGCACCGTTTTTTATCGTTCCTGGTGGACCCTGCAGGTCGGCTCCCAGCGTCAGCAGCAGTTCACGCGCCATTACGTTATTGCTGAACTTGTTTATGGAACGGATGATTTCGGCTAGCGGCGGCGAGTGGCCTGTATACAGCAGACGTGCATTTTGCGGCACTTGTCCGTCGCGCACGGTTCCCGAAAGGCGCCCGCCCATTCCGCTCCACAGTTGCCGAAAAATGCCTCCCGTGTAATCCAGCGGGTCCGAAAGTGCGCGATAAAAATCATTATAGCCGCATGCCGCGGGGTAGCTTCCGTTGAAAATCACGCGCTGCCGTCCATGCAATCGCTCTACCTGCATGACGAGATTCTGCTTCCAGCCGTGACAGGCACCCGACACCAGCCGAAGGTGATTCACAATATCCACATTCTCCGGCAATGGATCGGCGACAATACGCACGCGCTTTTCAGTCGGTTCCGGAAAAAAACGCAATCGCACAGCTTGGAAATTAACTAGCAGGGCACTCGGCAGGACGTTATAGGGGCGCAACGGTTCGTCGTCGAAATCTGCCGGACCTCCGGAGTCCGGTGCGAAATAGCTTTGGTCCACGATTAGGTTTCCGCCGATGTCGCTAATTCCGAGATCGCGCAGCCCGTGCAGAAAACGCCAGAAATCCTCGATGACGAGGTCAGGATCTCCATACCCCTTGATGTACAGATCGCCCTCGAGACGCCCGTCGTGGATCGGCGCGGTGGTGTACGCCTCGGTTTTCCAAGTGTACGCTGGACCAAGATCTTCCAGCGCCACCAAGGTGGTGAGCAGCTTCAAAGTGGATGCCGGACTCCGGGGTATATTCGCATTAAACGCGAGCACCGGTGCGTCGCCTTCCACTGGCTGCACTACGATACTGAGTCCGCGCGCCGACATATGGTAGTGCCTAAGAAGCTGAGCCACCGGTTGCGGCAGACTGCTGGAAACGACAGGAACAGCGTGCGCGGCTGCACAAATTGCCAACAAGATGGCCGCGAAAGATGCTCTAATACTCCACTTGGCAATCATTTAAGTGACCCGGCGCAAAGAGGCTCTCGCTATTGACGCCTGCTTGGTTCCTAGTGAAAAGGTGATTGAGTAGCCGAGCCTACACCACGTTAGGGTCTGGTCGGAGTGAAAAAAGGTTTGTTGGCGTTCTGAAAATATTAAACAAGTTAATCGTTTCGCTGGCGTCCGTAGTCGATGGTTCACTGCACTACGTATTTCCCGCAGTTAGCGGTGCCTTTGCGGTACAAATCGGGTGGTCAAGACCATATTTCAGCATGGGCAAGGCGCTGGCGCAGTTCGTAGTCGCTCAGAAGTTGGAATTCATTTTCAGCGAAAAGCGACGAGGTGGAATCTAGCGCACTCTTGCGCACTGCATTTCCGTCGCGTGAACAATACAGCAGAACGCGAACTCCATACGATTCTCTACCGGTCACCACATCCCAAAGACGCCCGTTTTGGTCCACAATCGTTCGCACGAAATCTATTGCCTCCAGAAGCGCGCATCCTTCGTCACATACGGTAGCTCAGCACTCAAAAAGAGGTCAAGAACTACCACCGGGGCAAAATGCACCAGTGGCCAGAGCGCATTGTTTCTTCTCTTTGCCTCTGACGATTACCCCCGTCGGCCACAAGCTGCAAGAAGGCGGTCCGACCGCGTCGTTTGCGCGAGGCAGAAATTGGCCATTATAACGAATACCCCTGTCCGGCCACGGTGCCTGGCAGATGCGACCGATTCCCTGCTGCAAAAGACCGATTTGTGGTTCTCGGATGGGCCGGGAATCTTTCATTTGATACTGGCAGATGCTACCGAAGTTGCGGAATTTATTAGATTTGTCTAAATGTGTATTAGTATCTGCTAATATTCCTTTACATCACCCAGCTAATCCTGCGAGAATGAGAACGCGTCTCATTGCGGATAATTAGGTCGGAGCGATTCATGACAACCACGCGACTTTCGACATTGCGCCCGGGCGACTGCGGCATCATATCGGCGCTGCACACAGAACAGGAGCTTTACCACCGACTTGCGGCGCTCGGATTTCGTATCGGAAAGCGTATCGAAGTCATTCGCAGCGCCCGATTCCATGGACCGTTGCAGGTGAGAATTGGCAGCACTGACATTATGTTACGTTTGCGCGAAGCGCAGAAAATCGACATCCAGCCGGCAACGTAGATGAAGCGCGTCGCCCTCTTAGGCATGCCCAACACCGGCAAATCTACTTTCTTCAATCGAATCACCGGCGCCTCGGCGCGGATCGGAAACTGGCCAGGCATCACAGTCGATCTCCTGGGCGCAAAGGTACTGTTGGGAGATTCCATGGTCGAAATTGTCGACCTACCCGGAATATATGATCTGCACGGATTTTCCGATGATGAGCAAGTAGTAAGACATTTCCTGGAAAACAACAGCATCGACCTGCTGCTGATTGTACTCAATGCCTGCCAGCTGGACCGCCAGCTAAGCCTTGTGCTGCAGATAAAACAGCTGAATCTTCCGTCTATCTTGCTGCTGAACATGGCCGATGAGGCGCGCAAACTGGGCATTACCGTGGACATTACAAAAATCACGGAACTGCTTGGATTTCCGGTTGCAGCTCTTAGTGCGAAATACGGATACGGTTATCGTGAGGCGCAAGAGCTTATAACTGGAATATTGCGCCACAGTCAGCCAGTGCGGCTTGAAAATCTACGCCAGCAACTGGAGCAGGACACCCAGATCGAATCAAGCATGGATCGGATCTTCACGGAAGCGGTGCACGTACCGGCGCAGATGTCCGATAGCCTGACTGCACGCGTCGATCGACTGATGCTGCATCCCTGGCTGGGATTACCTCTGTTCTTCGGAATCATGTATCTGCTTTTCCAGGCGATCTTCATGATCGGCGCACCACTGCAAATTGCGGTAACCACGTTTCTGGCATATGTGCGCCATGTACTGTTGGATCCCGCGCTGGCACACACTCCGGCATTTCTCCACGGACTGCTGCTGGACGGAATCTATAACGGTGTCGGTACAGTCGCCGCGTTTGTTCCCATCATTATCTTGTTCTTTTTGTTCCTCGCTATCGTCGAAGACACTGGCTATCTGTCGCGTGCGGCATTTCTCATGGATGCGCTGATGTCGCGGCTCGGCCTGGATGGTCGTAGCTTCGTCATGATACTGATGGGATTCGGTTGCAACGTGCCAGCGCTGATGGGAACTCGAGTAATGCGTTCACGAGCCCTGCGCCTGTTGACGATGATGATTATTCCCTTCTCCCTTTGCTCCGCGCGGCTGCAAGTATTTATTTTCATCACTGCTGCACTGTTCACACCACACGAAGCGCCGCTAGTTCTGTTTAGCCTTTACATCTTCAGCTTTGCAACAGCGATGCTTACAGCATTACTGATGAAAGGTCACTTTCGCAATTCCGAACCCTTCGTTCTGGAGCTGCCCCCCTACAGGTTGCCAACTCTTCGCCAGTTGTGGCTTCGTGGGTGGCTCGAGGTTCGCCATTTCTTGAAGCGCGCCAGCAAATTTATTATCGCTGGCGTCGTCCTAGTGTGGCTGCTAACTCATTTCCCTGCGGAAAGCGGCATCGCTGGACCGCATACGCTGGCTGGACTCGTTGGAAATTGGCTGTCGCCGATCCTTGCTCCGATCGGCATTGACAATCGGCTCGCGATTGCGCTGATTTTTGGCTTTGTCGCCAAGGAAATCGTCATCGGATCCCTGGCAGTCATTTACCGCGCACAGATCCAAGATCTGTCGCAAACCATGGCCGGTCAACTTAGCTGGCTGCAGGCGTACAGCTTCATGCTGTTTACGCTTGTCTACACTCCCTGTTTATCTACGATTGCCACTATACGTAGTGAATCGAAAAATCGTGCGTTCACGATGCTGGCAATTGCCTGGCCGCTTGCTTTGGCGTGGCTGCTCAGCTTTCTCTTCTACCAGGGAGCACGCCTCCTTGGTTTGTAATCACGGCAGTCCGAAGAACCTCGGTCGCTTGCCGTCACATGCCAGACATTTCCAGATCGTCATGAACCGCGTCGAGACCCGCTTGGGCGCATTTTTCGTCAGTCTCTCCTGACGGTGACCCGCTTACCCCAACACCGCCAACAATTGAACCGTCAGCCGTAATGGGCAATCCGCCAGGGCTGATGATTATTCCAGCAGCTTTTGGGACCGAGTAGGCTCCCTTGAAGCGACCTTCAAGCCTGGAAGTTGGCGAGTTGAAAGTCATTGCGGTATAGGCCTTGTCGCGGCTAATGGTCAAAGTGAGGTCCATTGCCAAGCTATCGCGCAGTACAACCTGCGGATGACCTCCCCGGTCAACTACTGTGACCGCCACATTGGTGCCCTCCTTGCGACAAGCCTGAATGGCTGCCTTTGCAAGCTTCAGTGCCATGTCCATCGAAAGGCGCTTTATCGGGAAAAATACGGGCGGCTCGTTCTTCTGCGCTGCCGCTGGAAGACTTGCCAGTCCGAAGAGCAATACTGCTGTGAGCTTTGCAAGCTTCATGGCTGCTTCCTCCTGAGTTCACAATTTTTAGCGGCCCTGAGCGCCACTGCCTCTCTCAGGCCGCACGCGGTCATTATTATATATACGCGGCTTGGCCGACTGCGCAATTAGGATTCGTTCGTGTTCTGGGCCCGCTGCTTCGCTGCAATGATGCTGTGCTGCGGCAGATAAAGAAGTTCGGCGATCTTCCCGAGATAGTGGCGCTCATACTTGTCGATGTCACCGTCGGCGTAGGCAACTCGCCATAGCGCCTCCATTAACGCCTCCTTCTGTTGCAGCGAAAAGCCGGCGTTAACGCGCGAGGTGAATTCATAGTAATCGGTCGCGCCCTCCCATCTGGCGTGGGCCCGATCCACAAGTTGTGCGCTCTCCTCCGGTGACAAACTAAACATCGATCCAATCGCGCGGGTGATAGCCTGACGCTCGACTTCGTCCTCCTGATAGTCAACGCACATCATCTCTATTAAAAGCGCACCGGCAGCCAATTGCAGCTCGTCACGGGCTGCTGAGGATCGATTCTGAACCAGCCCCTCCTGGAAGAACTGCATGATTAATTCAATCATTGATTACACCTCCTGCAATATAGACAGCTCTTCCCGGGATCAGTTTCGGGTATCACTGGCCTATTTGCCTCAATGCGCGCCGCTGGATTTACCGGCCGGAGTGAAAGGCGGACGCGCAAACCAGACGACAGCAATCAGCAGCAAAAATATCACACCTGATAACCAGAATATGTCGTCGGTTGCAATCATTACCGCCTGCTGGACAATCTGCGTGTTTACCAGAGCTAGCGCGTTGCTGGCCGCTATTCCCAGAGGTTTTAGATATCCCAGGGTTTGGTCGCTTAGCGCGTTATATACCGAAATGTGCTCGGACAGCTGACTGTAATGCAGCGCACTGCGGCGCTCCCAAATAGTAATGCTCAATGATGTGCCGAAACTTCCGGCCAAAATACGCAAGAAATTGGACAAACCGGCGGCACTCGCGAGTTGGTCTGGTCGCAACCCCGACAATCCCATGCTGGCGAGTGGTATGAAAAAGAATGCGACGCCGATTCCCTGTATAAAGCGCGGCATGAACAGATCAAAATAGCTGACCTGGGTATTGAAGTGACTGGTCCAGAAGGACACGCCAGCGAAAATCATGAAACTGAATGTGGACATGAGTCGCAGGTCGGCGCGATGGAGCATGCGGCCGACAAAAGGCGACAGAACCACCGAAAGAAGTCCGATAGGTGCCGCAGCAAGCCCCGCCCAGGTGGCCGTGTAGTTCAACTCGGTCTGCAGCCAGAGCGGAAAAATAACCACATTGCCGAAAAAGGTAAGATAGCCAAGACTGAGGGCGATAGCCCCTACGGTAAAGTTTCGGTTCAGGAAAAGATGGAGATCGACTGCCGGATGTTCTTCGGTTAGTTCCCAGACAATGAAAAAACTCAAAGCCATTACGGATATGACGGCGAGCGTAATGATCGTGCTGGAACCGAACCAGCTGAGCTCGTTACCCTTGTCCAACAGAATTTGCAGCGACCCAACACCGATAGCGAGCAACACAAGGCCAACGGCATCGACTGGCTGTTTGATCGTCGGCGTTTCACGCCGGCGCAGGATCTGCCATGTGGTGTAAACCGAAAAGATGCCCACAGGAATATTGATGTAAAAAATCCAAGGCCAGCTAATGTTATCGGTAATCCATCCGCCCATGATGGGTCCAAAAATGGGCGCAACCACCACGGTCATAGACCATAAAGCTAGTGCCATCCCCTTCTTGTGATCGGGATAGTTGGCGAGCAGCAAACTCTGCGACAGGGGTATCATGGGTCCCGCTACCGCGCCCTGCAGCACCCGAAACGCGATGAGCATGGGTAGATTAGTTGCCAAACCGCACAGCCACGAGGCAATAGTGAATAGAGCCGTCGCTGACACGAATAGCTTTACCTCTCCCACGCGGCGCGCCAGCCATCCTGTGAGTGGCAACATTATTGCATTACTGACCGCAAACGAGGTGATCACCCACGCGCCCTGATTGGGACTGGAAGCGAGATCGCCAGCAATAGCTGGTATGGAGACATTGGCGATGGAGGTATCCAACACCTGCATGAAGGTGCCCAACGATAGGGCCAATGTCATCAGCGCTAGCTCTCCACCATGCGGTGGCGGCAAAGTCTCTGTCTGAGCTGACATCGCTAGTTGCTCTTTGGGCCTGAGTGGTGTGTACGGCCTGGACTATTGCGCTTGATGATGCTGTTGATCAACCTATCCACGGCGGTACTGTCAACAGGCACCACTGTGCTGTACACGGCCTTGCGCGTTGGAGTGAGTGCCAACATTTCTCCGGAGCGGTGATGAGTATCGATGCTCACTTTCATGGAGAGACCAATTCGCAATGGGTGCTTGAGGAGTTCGCGCGGATTTAGGCTGACGCGCACGGGTATGCGTTGAACGATCTTGATCCAATTGCCACTTGCGTTCTGCGGCGGTAGCAGGGCAAAGGCGCTGCCGGTACCCGCCCCCACGCCCAGAACTTTGCCACGATAGACTACCGACCCGCCATACACATCGGCCGTCATGCTTACTGGCTGACCGATGCGAATATTTTCCAGTTGATCCTCCTTGAAATTGGCCTCTACCCACAGCTGGTTTAGCGGCACGATGGCCATCAGCGGCGTGCCGGGAGCAACCCGCTGTCCTACCTGCACGCTGCGCTTTGCCACGTAGCCTGTTACAGGCGATAGCACCGCGCACCGTTCCCAGGCGACGTATGCCGCCCGCAGCCTGGCCTTCGCTTCCTCGACAAGCGGATGATGCCGTATGGTAGTGCCTGCCACTAGGACCAGAGCAGCCTGATATTCATGTTGCGCCACACGCAGCGCGGCCTGCGCCCCTTGGTATGCCGTCTTGGCATGGTCCAGGTCTTCCTGCGACACCGCTTGCGAGGCGACAAGGGTTTGACGGCGCGCAAGGTCCTCCTTAGTTCGGGCGACTTCCGCTTCTCGTAGACGGATCGTAGCCCGTAAGCGCCCGACGTTGTCGAACATTTGATGCACTTGCCGCACCGTCTGAGCCAAGCCTGCCTTCGCCTGGCCTAGAGCGATGCGCGTGTCGGTATCGTCCAACCGAACAAGTGACTGTCCCTGCTGCACCAGATCGGTCTCATCGGCGTCTATAGCAACGACGGTGGCTGATATTTGTGGACTGATTCCGACAATATTTCCAGCGACGTAGGCGTCATCCGTCGTTTCAGCAAAGCGCCCGATTAGAAGCCAGTATGCGCCGTATGCCAGACCCAGCAACGCGAAAACAAGCGCCAGTCGCAGCAACAGTTGTTTGCGTCTGCCATTTCCACTTGCGCCGATCGCAGACGGATTTTCTTTGATATTGTCGCTCATTCACTCTCCTGTCTTTTACGGATGAGCAGGGCGCGCGGTGTCGCGCCCGTACCCTCCGCCGAGTGCGTAAATCAATTGCGTTACTGCCTGCAACCGCCTGGCACGCAGTCCGGCCTCGATTGTGCGTTGCGCCAGCAAGTCACGCTGCACTATCAGGACGGTGAGGTAGTCAGAGATTCCCGCCTTATATCGCATTACTGCCAGATCATAAGCACTCTCGCTTGCCTCGCGCGCCTCTGTCTGACGCGCAAGTTCCCGGGTGACCGACGCAAGCGATGCAAGGCGATCGGCAACTTCACGGGCCGCGTC
>JAJXUF010000150.1 GCA_021783175.1 Pseudomonadota bacterium | reverse complement strand
AGCACTTCGGGCACGCGCACTATGTTGTCGGTATGGCCGTACAGGCGCAGCCAGAGATCGTAATCCATGGCCGAGAAGCGGCGCTCGGAAAAGCCACGCACGGCGTCGATGGCGGGACGGCGGACCAAGGCTGCGTGGATGGGCCAGGGGCAGGCGCGCAGAAATTCCGCGGTCATGTCCATGTCGCGATACTCAGGCGGCACATAAGGATTGCTGCCGGGCGTGCCCTCGCCGACGTTCTGCCAGCCGCAATACGCGATATCGGCATCATGCGAATCGAGGGCGGCATCGAGCTTCGCCAGGCAGTCACGGTCCCACCAGTCATCGGCGTCCAGGAAGGCGACCTTGCCTCCGTGGGCGTGTGCAAGGCCACGGTTGCGGGCCGGGTAAGGGCCCATGCGATCCTGAAACAGGAGGTGCATGCGTCCGGCGTACGTCGCCGCGAGTTCCTCTAGTATGCCTACGCTGGCGTCCGTGGAGCCGTCGTCCACGACGATCAGTTCAACGTTGGGGTGGCTTTGCCCCATGACGCTTGCTACTGCCTCCGTCACGTATGGGGCGGCGTTATAGCAGGGCATTACAACGGAGATGCGTGCGGGATCGAAAGCCTGTTCCACCATGTTTCCTGATCAGTAGTATTGCAGGGTGTGATCCACGACCTTGTCCCAGGTGTAACGTTGGGCGAATGTCCGGCAGGCCTGTTCTTCGAAGCGCTGCTCGCCGCGGAAAAACGCCTCTAGGGCTGCCCTGAGCGCGTCCTGTCCGGGATTATCGACGAAGTACCCGGAAATTCCATCACCCACGGCTTCTGCCGCGCCTGCCAGCCGTGCCGCAAGGGAGGGTATCCCGGCCGCGGCTGCCTCCAGATAGACGATGCCGAAGCCTTCATGGCTGCCGGGGATGACGGATGAGGCCAGCACCATGAGATCGGCTTCCGCGTAGTGGCCGAGCAGTCCTTCGCGCGCCACTGCCCCGGTGAATCGGACGCGGGCCGCGAGCCCAAGCGCCTCACTCAGGGCTTGCAGGCGGGGTCGGTCGGAGCCTTCCCCCACGATCGTGTAGCGAAACTCAAACTGGGGCATCAGCCCTGCGAGCGCATGCAAGACGGCATCGATGTTCTTGCGGGGTTCAGCGAGACGGGATACCGTGAGCAGATGGGGAATTCCGTCGGTAGAAGGTTTGCGTGGCACGTCAAAAAATTTGGCGCCGACTCCCACCCAGGCCACTGAAGTCTTGCCGACACAGGCCGGAAATTGCTTCTGCAAGACACCTTCCGTATAGCGGCTGTTGGCCACGATGTGGTGGCAGCGCGGCAAGGCAGAGGCAACCAGAGCTGCACTGCGCTTGAGCCGGTGGGAGCGCAGCCAGGTGGGGCGATAGGAGTTCATACGCCACAGCAGCGGAATGGCTGCCCAGTCGCGCGCCGCGAACGGCAGATAGGGGCGCAGAAAGTCGTTGCCATGCACCGAGACAATTGTTTTGCGGCCCTCCAGGGCGAGCCAGGCATAGGCCGCATTCATCGCATGCCACACGTCGGCATGGCAGGCGTCAAACTCGCGCCTGTCGAGGGCGAGGTGCTGACGCAATACCGGGCGTATCTCCACTCCGTCCATGGAAATCTTGCCCTTCGCGTGCGGGCGCGTGTATAGCGTGATGTCGTGACCACGCCTGGCGAGTTCCTTCGTATATTCCCAGGCATAGGTTTCGATGCCGCCAAGGTCAGGCGGAAATTCAGGGCTGACAATGGCGATTTTCATACCGCCCTACCCAGCAGGCCGCTGTGTGCCGGCACCTTGTCGGCGGGCCAAGCCAGCAATGCATCGGGGGGTGTATGCCAAGTGAGTCCAATGGGCTCGTTGGTCGGGTTGATTACGAGTACCACGGGTTGCAGGCGATCCCCGAGGTTTACGATGCGCAGGCGTCCGTCGCCGGGGATGGGGCAGGGAACTTGTTCGGCCGTGGGAACGGCCTCGGCATTGCCGCCTAGGAGCGAGGGTGGCAGACCCTGCTCTGTGGCTTCCAGCAGCAGCACCGCCTGGATCATCCAGGCGCGATAGTGGTCATGTGCCGGATAGATGCGGCACAGATGATAAAGTGCCTCTGCCCAAAAGCCGAGCGCATATTTTTCGTAGCGTAGTGCGGCCCAGCGCTCCAGGATGCCGCTTTCGGCGGTGAAGCGTGCCGCGGCATGGATCACCGGATCGAGCGACGCATCGGCGCACAGGCGTCGATAGCGCGCCAGGTCCATCAGGTTGATGGGCAGGTAATGGTGCGCCCAGGTGCGCAGCGAAAGTTCGCGGTCGATGTAGCCGCCGGGCATGACCAGTCTGGGAAAGCGCGATTTGATGTCAGGCAGCCGCGGCAGCAGATATTTCCATGTAAGGCGTTTGAGCGCCCGCAGATGCGGAGGGAGCCGCTGTGCCCGCTCCGTGGGTAGCAGGGTCAGGGCGACCAACTTCATGAGCGGCCGGTACAGCCACGGTGCCGCATCCATTGCGAGCACCGATTGCGTGGCGCGCGCCGCCGACGCGAGCGCCGCTTCGTGACGCGGGCTCGCGGTCAATTGGGCATGGCGTGCGAGCCCCACCGAGGTGTCGAGCTGGGTATTGAGCACCAGCATGTTGCTTGGTGACTTGCCTAGCGCCCTGCTTTTCACCCAGCGGAACGGTGCTTCGTTCATGGACGCTTCGCTGTGTTCCAGTTCGTCATGCAGAAACCAGATGCCGGTTTCTAGCGTGTCGGTCTGCGAGACAAGAAAATCGGTGAGCTTGTCGGCGGCGGCCTTGACGGAAGCATCGGGTGCTTCGGACAGGCTGTCGAGCATCAGATGCAAGGCGCTGGCGTTGAGGCGGTAATGCGCTTCCATGCGAGCCGTCCACTCGCCGTGGCGGAATGCGCCATCCATATCCTGACGGGACAGCACGCTGAGCAAAAGTTGCTGCTTGAAAAGCCGGTACAGTGTCTTCCCAGTGGCTTTTTCCAGACCGGAAAACAATATGTATAAAGCGTGGGCGTCGTTCTCGGAGCGGATTTTTCGCTTGTGCGGCCACGCGTAGCGGTCTTCATATACCTTGCCATTGATGAGGTGGCGATATAGGTCGGCGGGTCTGGAGTAGCGCGTGTGGGAGCCGAGCAGGAAATAGCCTTGAGTCTCCACTGGGCTAAGCGACTGCAACTCCTCGACGAGCGCTGGATCCTGCAACTGCCAAACGGTCGCATCCAAGGTCCAGCCCTCAGGAATAGACGCGAAAGTGGCGGCCGCAGCTGCGTCACTTAGCTCGAAACCGAGCAGTTCGGCGGTGCGCTCTCCCAGAATGTGGCCATCCTGGTCGATGCGGCGCAGCGTGGCCGGAGTGGGCAGCCAATAACTAGGGGCTGCGAAATCATCGCTGCGCAGCAGCCAGCCGCCGGCGCGGCACTGCTGCAGATTGAAGTGGCCTCGCGCGCGGAGGGTGGTTTGGCTGCAAGTGCGCAAATACAGGCAAGTTCCTTGTTTTAGTCCATCGCGCAGTCCGTCCAGTCCGCTCCAGCTCCAATGGCTGCGGGCGTCAAAGCCCGCCTGCACCGTGGCGAATCCCTCGATGGCACAGAGGTCATCTAGAGACGGGGAGGGCGTGCTTTCAAACATCACGTTGCTGTGTTTCCCAGACCTTACTCCACATGCGAACTTCGTCTGGGCAATTACCAAGGCGTCGATGCACATAGTCCTGGATCGCTCGACGGGCCGCCAGATACTCCACTCGGTTGCCGCGCCCTAACCACGCTCGGACATAGTCTTGCACGGCCCATGACATACGTCTGACCCATGCCGACTGACCGCTGCCCACGGAAAATCTCGGGATCAGCCGCCGCAGGTTTTTCACCCATAGCCGCAGTCGTGCGGAAAATGGCGCATGGCGGCTGAACCACAGCAACTCATTGCGAATGCTGAAGTACGTGCGTAAGGGTGACGATTCGCTGCCGAACGACACCCCGATCTTGTGCCAGACCTTGGCAGCGGGCACCACGAGGTTCTGCCATCCGGCCTTGCGCGCACGGAAACCCCAGTCCACTTCTTCCCAAACGAGAAAGAACGACTCATCCAGCAGCCCGATTTGGCGCGCCACCTCGGAGCGGAAAAAAAGCGCCGCCCCACAGGCATAGTCGGTGTCGTGGTCGGCTGTGCCGAGGGATGACTCGGCTTCGCCTTGCCCCGGCCATTCCAGCCGCAGGCTGGCGGGGTTCCAGCGCGCACCATCAAACCAGACCCGTTCTGGTTCATCGAAATACATGATTCGAGCACTGAACACGCCCGCATCCGAATTACGTTGCGCAGATTCCAGCAATCGCTCCAGCAGATCCGGCGCAACGGTGGTGTCGTTGTTTAGAACTAGAATGAAGCCGGCCCCTTGTTCGAGCGCATACCGTATGCCTACGTTGTTGCCCCCTGCATAACCCAGATTGCGGCCCGTTTCGACAAATGTCAGCGGATACGGTGGGATGTATGACCGTAGAAATTCCAGCGAATCGTCGGTCGAGCCATTGTCTACGAGGATTACATTGAATCTCGGGTACGTCAGAGCGGCGAGTGAATGTAAGCAGCTAAGGGTATCGTTGGCCCCGTTCCAGTTGAGAACAACGATGGAAATGTTATCTATCAAGACCATATTGGGTGGCGCTGCAGGCACACTAGTCGCATTTTTCGTATAACCTTCAGTGGCGAGAGAGGTATTTATGGCGCCACTCCCTTTGCGAGAAGGAACTTTGATAACAGGACTCATTGCCGCGAAAGGCGCCACGCCAAGTGCCGCGCGTACAGGTCTTGGGCGTGGCCCAGCATTCGGCGCATTAGTGGAATTTTGCGCTGCGGCAACCGGGCTAGCCGGCCTAGGCTCGATTGGAGTATCTGTTGCACGGCCGCAACTGAATAATGCTTCTGAATAAATTCATGGCCGCTTCTGGCTACGCGGGCGTAGAGAAGCGGGTCATCCAGGAGCTTAACGACCTGTGCTGCGAATTCTTCTGCGGTATCGCCTACCAGCAGGTCCCTGCCGGGTTCGAGTCCAAACCCTTCCGCCCCGAATGAACTGGTTACCACAGGTAGTCCATGAGACATGGCTTCGCCAACTTTACCTTTCATTCCGCCGCCGTAACGTAAAGGTGCAACTGAGATGTAAGCAGTTTCCAGATATGGCGTGGTATCGGGCACATAACCGACGACATCAACGCGCCCGCTCCCCAGATTTAGAATTTCCATGGGCATGTTGCTGCCGATGATCTTCAACCGTACTTCGGGACTTTTTCTGGCAATTAAAGGGAGCACCTCCCGACAAAAATACAGCATGGCGTCGACATTTGGGTCATGCTTGAAGCCGCCCACAAAAACTAACTCGCCATAACGACGCTTGCTCAAATCTTGGAATGGCGACGGCGCATGAATGTTTGGCACGACCTCAATGGGGACGCTCGGTAATTCGCGCCGTAATAACTCTCCTTCATCATTACTAACAGCGATGACCATGTCGGCTTTGGCGTAGGCACCTAGTTCTTTGGTACGTATGTCCCTCGCTTTTCTTATGTCGTCTGGCCGCCCTGTGAGCCTAGCAAGAGCGTCGAGTCGATTGCAGTGCACGTCCACAGAATCGACTATAAGATACGCCATGGGGCAGTAGCGATCGATAAGTCGCAGGTAATCTCCGCGCATTTGATGAAAAAATTCGAACCAAACGATATTCGGTCGAAAATCTTTCAGGGTCTGTTGCACATTGTTTTCACTAGCCAGAATTCCAGCTTGGATTAATCCATGTTTCGCGGCGGTGTCGGACTCGCGTTCGGGGCTTCTGTTGGAAACGCAAAGGACTACCTCATGCTCATGCGAGAGCAACTGTAGGAGCGTAAAAAAGCGAAGATCTCCAGAAGCCTTATCTGGCTCAGGAAAGCTATCCGATATAGCAACGATTCGCATCATTGCCCCTCACCCTGTTAGGCTACTCGCAGGGCGGGGTGGCAAATCACCAGCGACTTGATCGAGGGTCCAAGTGCACTTTTCAAATGGAAAAAACCCTTCGCAGTTTGAGCCTGATCGTTGCAACCCGCTGCTTCGAACGGTGAAATGATGAAGATTTTCTCCATAGAGCACGTTTTTTATTGGGGTCTCCACATCAATACTTAACCGTATTGAGTAAACGTTGGGTAGAAGTGGAAAACGGTCGATATTCAGTGCGATTTCGTGCGGGCCAGGAGGCAGAGTCATGTGGCGGTAATTGTCCGAGCTTGTTGTCGTTGTGAGGTATATGAAATCCGTTGTATGGATGCCGACAACAAATAATGGAGAAATGAGCGGTTTGGTTGCTTCAATCTTGGCAACAATTCTTATTGGCTGCCCAAATTCAATCGCATCAGTTCGTGTGCCATCAAACCTTGTGCAATAGATATCGATAATTTCTGCTTCGCCCGTGGTCTGCAATCTGCCAGGCCCTGTTTTCTGAATTGCAATTTGTCGATCGCTCTCCTCGTAAAAGACATTGCAAACCGCTTTCGGTGTCCCATCCATCATTGTGCGGCCATGATTCATCAGAATAACCCTTGAACAGAGGCGTTCGACTTGCCTAATGTTATGACTGACCAGCAGCACTGTCTTTTCCTGTCGCTTGATCAAATCCTCCATGCGATCAAAGCATTTGCGCTGAAAGGCCAGATCCCCTACGGCCAGCACCTCGTCCACGATCAGGATTTCCGATTCAATGCTGGTTGCGACCGCGAAGGCGAGCTTGACCTGCATGCCAGAACTGTAGCGCTTGACCGGGGTGTCGATGAATTGGGACATCTCGGCGAAGTCGACAATTTCGTCGAACTTGCGGTCGATCTCCTTTTTCGACAGGCCAAGGATGCTGCCGTTGAGATAGACGTTTTCGCGCCCTGTGAAGTCAGGAACGAATCCAGCGCCCACCTCGATCAGCGGGGCGATGCGGCCATCGACTTTTACGGAACCGCTGGTAGGGGTAGTGATGCCGGCGAGCATCTTGAGAAGGGTGGACTTGCCGGCGCCGTTGTGGCCGATGATGCCCACCACTTCCCCCTGCTCTATGGAGAAG
>JAJXUF010000034.1 GCA_021783175.1 Pseudomonadota bacterium | reverse complement strand
GAAAGGCGGATTGGGCGGTATCATGAAGCAGGCCCAGATGATGCAGGAGAATCTGCGCAAGGCGCAGGAGCAACTTGCCAAAATCGAAGTCACCGGCAGTGCCGGAGGTGGTCTGGTTAGCGTGACTATGACCTGCCGGCACGATGTGCGTCGCGTGCATATCGATCCGGGTCTGTTGCAGGAGGACAAGGAAGTGCTCGAAGACCTTGTTGCGGCGGCAATGAACGATGCGGTGCGCAAGGCGGAACAGGAGAGCCAGGAAAAAATGGCCGGCCTTACCGCAGGGTTCAATATTCCGGGCCTTAACCTGCCTTTCTGAGCAACGATGTCCGATTCTCCCGCCATCGACGATTTGCGGCAGGCGCTGCGCCGGCTCCCCGGCGTCGGGCCAAAAACTGCGCAGCGCATGGCGTTCTATTTGCTGGAACGTGACCGAGACGGGGCGCAGCTTATTGTGGATGCGCTGCGCAATGCCTTGCTGCGGGTTGGCCACTGCAAACGCTGCAATAACCTGAGCGAACAGGAAGTTTGTTCGCTTTGTTCTTCGCCACGCCGCGACACAAGCGTCCTGTGCGTTGTTGAATCTCCAGCTGACCTGATGTCCTTGGAACAATCCGGCGTGTACAACGGTCTGTACTTCGTATTAATGGGGCATCTGTCGCCTTTGGACGGGATTGGACCGGAGCAACTGGGAATAGCCAGGCTGGAGTTTTTGCTGGACGCCGGCGACATTAAGGAAGTCATTCTGGCAACGAATTTTACCGTCGAAGGAGAGGCGACGGCGCACTACATTGGTGAACTTGCCCGCGGGCGCAAGATTCTTGTGACACGAATTGCTTACGGTGTTCCGCTTGGTGGTGAGCTGGAGTATACCGATCGTGGCACGCTGGCGCGCGCGCTGAGCGGGCGACGGGAGGCGTGAGCGCTCTTTTGCGTATCAACCGGTGCTCAACAACAATTAACAAGTCAACAAAAATTCAATTACAACCTCATAGGAGTCATCAACGTGGACCTGAAGTCCGGTGTCGATGTCTTGTTTGTACTGATGGGAGCGGTTTTGGTGTTGGCGATGCATGCCGGCTTTGCATTTCTCGAGCTCGGTACGGTTCGCAAAAAGAACCAGGTCAACGCCTTGATGAAGATTCTTACTGACTTCTGCGTATCCGCGATCGCCTATTTCTTTGTCGGCTATACCGTCGCGTATGGAGTGAGTTTCTTTAGTGGTGCACCGCAGCTTGCCGTAAGCGACGGCTATGGACTGGTCAAGTTTTTCTTCTTGCTTACGTTCGCCGCGGCAGTTCCGGCAATCGTTTCAGGAGGTATCGCCGAGCGTGCTCGCTTTTGGCCGCAGCTTATGGCAACCGCCATCATTGTGGGGCTCATTTATCCCTTTTTTGAAGGCATTGCTTGGGGCGACCGTTATGGTGTTCAGCTTCTTATCGAGTCCAGTTTTGGCGCGAAATTCCACGATTTTGCGGGCTCTGTAGTAGTGCATGCGGTGGGGGGATGGATTGCCCTTGGCGCCGTCATGTTGCTTGGTCCCCGGCGCGGTCGTTTCACCAAGGACGGTCACGTGATCTCCATTCCGCCATCGAATATTCCATTTCTGGCCCTTGGTTCGTGGATCCTGGTTGTTGGATGGTTCGGTTTCAATGTCATGAGCGCCCAGTCTCTCGACAAAGTGAACGGCCTGGTTGCCGTCAACTCGCTTATGGCCTTGGTCGGCGGCGTACTGGGTGCGCTGGTTGTGGGTAAGAATGACCCCGGGTTTGTGCACAACGGCGCACTGGCCGGATTGGTTGCGATTTGCGCCGGTTCTGACGTAGTTCATCCTATCGGGGCGCTTGCCATCGGCGCCATTGCCGGCATGCTGTTCGTTTATGCCTTTACGGTTTCCCAGTTCCGCTGGAAAATCGACGATGTACTTGGAGTCTGGTCATTGCACGGCCTTTGCGGTGCATGGGGCGGCATTGCTTGCGGTATTTTTGGACAAAAGGCGTTGGGAGGCATGGGCGGAGTGTCATTCATGGCACAGCTTATCGGCACCATCGGTGGCGTAGGGTTTGCGCTAACGGGCGGTCTCGCGGTGTATGGAGTGTTAAAGAAGTTGGTAGGTATCAGGCTGACGGACGAGGAAGAATACCAAGGGGCGGATCTGTCAATCCACCGTATCGGCGCCTACCCGGAAGAGGAGACGAGCGGCTAGCTTAAATCAAGCGACGCTTTAAATTTCGGGCATCCGCATTCCATGGTTGAAATGGGGCCGAGTTGTTGCGTCCGCAACAAAACGTAATTTGCAGTGGGCAGATCCTTCACGACGCTGTACGGCCAAAGCGCAGCTCGTGGTTGATTCTTGGGGGCACCTCTTTGGGGCGGTACGCCTGACGGGGCGCCAGCCCGCCGGCAATTTAGTTAATGTATTGTGGATCACTTCGATGGCGGACGAAAAGGCAAGCCGCACGGCGCGGTACATTGCATTTCGCCGTGCGTTGGTGGCGCACGAACAGTCGTTACAGCGCCTCTTCTGCGATTTTTAAGCAACCGCTCTGTTATGTGTGCGGGTCCATTGCATAGCCGATTCCTGCGTTGGGGCGGACGGACTTGTTGGTGCCGTGCCGGCCTCTGGTGATTGCCGCAATAAGTAAGCCACGTCGGACCTTCGTATGGGCTCTGTGCCGCACTTTCCTGGCGTACCTGCTCAAGGCGCTTGAGGATAATGAAGTCACCGCTGTCCTGTGGTGAGGATCTTTACCTTGTTGCCTGTCCGGCCCACGAAGACAAAGAGCTCAAGAGAAGAGCTGCGTCGGACATCTCAACACTGAAGCGACTGATGGAGGAAGGGAAGGTCTGACCTCATTTCAGGCGCGAAATGCGGATTGCCGAAAGATTCCGAGCGGCATGTGCAATTAAGTCAGCGGCGCCAGTCGCGGCCTGAGACCCGCTTATTGTCGGGAATTTCGCCCTGCGACGTGTGTCGCCCGCCCGCTCGGGTTAAGATAACAGCTGCAGCGACGTTACCGCACACTCCCCGCATTAATTGAATCTGCGAAGGCGGTAGCGCGCGATCCACTTGCCACAAGCGGGAAGCCAAGCGTGAGCAATCAGGGTTCACCCTCCATCGACCAGACGCGCAAGCCGGTCAAAATCTCATCCGAACCACACGTACGTGCGGGGCTGATCGAGCTTGTTGCGATACTGCGATTTCTGCGGCCCTACCGGGCACAGGTGATTGCCGCGTCGGTGGCTCTGGTGGTCGCGGCTGGCACTGTGCTGGCGGTTGGGCAGGGACTGAGGCTGCTTGTGGATCGTGGTTTCGCCGGTCGCGATCCGGCGATGCTTAACTTGATGCTCGTAGCGATGCTTCTAGTCGTTGTTGTCATGGCGATTGCGACCGGTGCGCGCTTCTATCTGGTCTCCTGGATTGGCGAGCGTGTCAGTGCCGATATCCGCCAGGCGGTTTTCAATCACGTGCTGTCGTTGAGTCCCGGATTCTTCGAGGTCGCGCGAACCGGGGAAATCCTCTCACGCCTAACCACCGATACTACGCTGTTGGAGACAGTCGTCGGATCGTCGGCCTCGCTGGCGCTTCGCAATTTGCTGCTGCTTGTGGGCGGGGCGATCATGCTCGCCGTCACCAGTCCCAAGCTGACCGCCCTCGTGGTGATCGGCGTCCCGCTAGTTGTTGTGCCGATCATATTTTTCGGGCGGCGCGTGCGGCGGCTGTCGCGTGCCAGCCAGGATCGCATCGCCGATGTCGGAGCGTTCGGAGAGGAAACGCTGCACGGAATCCGTACCGTGCAGGCGTTCTGTCACGAGGACATCGATCGCCGCCGGTTTCGCGAGCGCGTGGAGATCGCTTTTATCACCGCCACGCGCCGCATTCGCCAGCGTGCATTTCTAACCGGCTTCGTAATCCTCCTCGTGTTCGGTGCCGTCGGAGTGATTCTGTGGACCGGCGGCCATGATGTTATGACCGGTCGAATCAGCGGCGGTGACTTGTCGGCGTTCCTTTTCTACTCTGTGCTGGTCGCAGGATCGGTCGGCGCAATCAGCGAAGTAGTCGGTGACCTGCAACGGGCAGCTGGCGCTGCAGAACGCCTGATGGAATTGCTGCAGACGCAACCGGACATCGTCACGCCGCCACATCCGCGCCCGCTGCCCAGTCCCGCGCGCGGCGACCTTGCATTCGATCATGTCACGTTCAGTTATCCGTCGCGTCCTGACACGGCAGCGCTGGATGCCTTCGATCTGAGTGTTGCGGCTGGCGAGCGCTTGGCGCTGGTGGGGCCGTCGGGCGCGGGCAAGACGACCGTGTTTCAACTTCTCCTGCGTTTCTACGATCCTCAAGCGGGGCGGGTGCTTGTCGATGGCGTCGACGTACGCGATACAGATCCGGCGGTCGTTCGCAGTCGGATCGGGTTGGTCCCGCAGGATCCTGTGATTTTTGCCGCTGATGCCTGGGAAAATATCCGCTACGGCAGGCCCGGCGCCGCTGACGAGGAAGTACGTGCCGCCGCAGAAGCTGCCTATGCAACCGAGTTTCTGGACAAATTACCGGATGGTTTTGCGAGCTACCTGGGCGAACGCGGCGTTCGCCTGTCGGGCGGACAGCGACAGCGCATCGCGATTGCGCGCGCGATTCTGCGCGATCCGGCGGTATTATTGCTTGACGAGGCAACGAGTGCGCTCGACGCAGAAAGTGAGCGCATGGTGCAGCAGGCTCTGGAACGGCTGATGGTCGGGCGCACGACATTGATTATTGCGCACCGTCTGGCGACGGTGCTCAAGGCGGACCGCATTGCTGTGATGCATGATGGGCGGATCGTGGCCACCGGGCAGCATGCGCAGCTGATTGCGCAAGGCGGGTTGTATGCACGGCTGGCGGCACTGCAATTCGGTGATGCGGCGGGCTAATGCCGCTTGGCGAACGCGGCAGCATGGCGGGCGCCTGAAATGGCGCGCCACGGCAGAATGCGCATGTACGGGAGCAAAGACCATGAATGAAGATTGTGACGGCGGACTTGCCGCTAACGAGAAACGGCACATCGCGGAACTGGTGAAAGCGGCGTGCGTGCAAGCCGCCCTGAGCGGCTACGAAAATGCCGCTATCAGCGGACTATGCTCTGAAGGCGCACTGGAATCTGCCGTGGATGCCATACGCATGCTGGATCTGGATGCGCTGTTGCGTGGGTTGGGTGACGCCTGAAAAGTGGACGTTTTTGACCCAATCTCAGACGTAAATCATCTTGCGCGTCATGCCGCCGTCCACGACGAAGTTCTGTCCCGTTATAAAACCCGCTTCGGGCGACACTAGATAGGCAACCAGGGCGGCGATGTCATTTGGTGTGCCGACGCGTCCGACAGGATGCTGGCTTCGATCCGCCTCTGAAAGGATTGCGGGAGAGCGCGTGGATTGCTTTTGCCAGTCACTCACGTCGATCCAGCCGGGACTGATGCAATTCACTCTCACCTCCGGTCCAAGACTGACTGCTAGCGCATGCGTGAGAGCAACAAGCCCACCTTTGCTCGCGGAGTAGGCCTCGGTGTGTGCTTCCGACATGAGTGCGCGTGTTGAGGCGATATTGATGATCGAGCCGGCGTTGCGCCGCAGAGCCGGCGCGGCGTACTTCGCGCAAAGGAAGGCGCCGGTAAGGTTGACCGCAATAACATGATTCCAGTCGTCCAGCGTAAGCTCGGTAATTGGCCGGCTGATGCTGATCGCGGCATTGTTGACCAGAACATCGAGGCGCCCAAATTGCGCGATGGACTGCGCAAGTGCCTGATGAACTGAAGTCTCGTCAGCCACATCGGCATGGATGAAACGCACGCTGCCTGTGGCACCAAGTTCGGTGGCAGTTTCTTGTCCGGCAGTGATATCCAGTTCTGCAATGGTCACCGCGAAGCCGTTGTCTAGCAGGCGGCGGGTAATCGCCTTGCCGATTCCCTGTCCGCCGCCGGTAACGAATGCTGTTCGCCCGTCGCGGCTCATATCGAGATGATGTAGTTAGCCAGCCTGTCGGCGCACGGCGCGTTGCGCCGACTTATTCGTCGAAAAGGCGATTGATCTTGGCGGCGCAGATGAAGTCATTTTCCGATAGCCCCTTCACCGAATGTGTGCTGTAACGCACATGACAGCGGTTGTAGCCGACTTCGATATCCGGGTGGTGATCCTCGCGGTGCGCGATCCAGGCAAGCGCGTTGACGAATGCCATAGTCTCGTAATAATTCTTGAAGCGGTAGGTGCGCTCGATGTGCGTGGCGTTGGTGGCGAGGGACCATCCTGGTATCTGCGCAAGGAACTCGGCCGACTGTGCGGCGGAAAGTGCCGGCTCCCCCTGTTCACATGCTTTGCAGTGCCTGTATACGAGTTCTGCCACTATCGACCTCCGTACAAATCAGAACTTGTAATAAGTTTCGTTAAGGTATTTCACGATATCATGCTGGTCGCTGCTACTGAGCTGCTTGTTGAGCTGCTGATTGCAGCGGCCTACCTGGCCGATCAGGCCTTCTATAGTGTGAACGTGCCGACCCTTGCGTGTGAAGATAGTGGAACCGTCGCCGCCGAACTGCTGAGCATGGCATGCGGCGCACTCCGCCTGATATAGCTTTTTTCCATGTTGCGCATTGCCGAGCAGCATGGCGGAGGCGTTGGCCGCAATTGGTGTGGCGGCGAGAATTAGGGCAGAAGCGATTAATTTAAGCATGAAGTTGGGCTCCATTTTTGCGTACGGATTAGTGTTTCACGTTGTGAGCGTCTGCAGATGCGCTATGCGCACCGGTGCCGGCGGATGCGAATCATAAAATGCGGAATATACCGGATCGGGCGTCAGCGTACTGGCATTATCGCGGTATAGTTTGACCAGCGCATTGATCATGGACTGGGCGTCGGCCTGTTGGATGGCATAGGTGTCAGCTTCGAACTCGTGGCGGCGGGAACTCCAAGCCCGCACGGGCTGGAGAAAAAACGTGAATACCGGTCCGACAACGAGGAACAGCATCAGTGCCTCGTAGGTGGAGGGCTGTCCCACGCCGAGTCCGTGGTAGAACCATGGTTGTTGCATCAGCCAGCCCAGAAGATAAAGACCGGCCAGACTGAGAGTGAAGGTCATGGCCATGCGCTTGATGATATGGTGGCGCTTGAAGTGGCCCAGTTCGTGCGCCAGCACCGCTTCGATTTCACCTTCCCCCAGGGTCTCAAGCAGGGTATCAAAGAAAACGATCCTCTTGTTCTTTCCGAAGCCTGTGAAATAGGCATTCCCGTGCGCCGAACGGCGCGAACCGTCCATGACAAAAATGCCGCGGCTGCGGAATCCGGTGCGTTCAAGCAGCGCCTGAATGCGCTTCCTGACCGCATCATCCTTGAGCGGGGAGAACTTATTGAAAAGCGGGGCGATAACTGCGGGAAAGGCCCAGACCATAAGGAGCGTGAACGCGGTCCACAATGCCCAGACATAGAGCCACCAGTGCGTTCCCATGCGTTCCATCAGCCAAAGCACCGCGACAATGAGCGGAGTACCGATCACGAACAGCAGTAGGGCCTGCTTCACCAGGTCGACAATAAACAGCTTTGCCGTGGTTTTGTTGAAGCCGAACCGCTCTTCGAGAACGAAGGTTTGGTAAACTGAAAATGGCAGATCCAGGGCACCCATGATGAGAAAGGTGCTGACAATGAACAGGGTACCGGTCACCACTGTGCCGTGGTGAAGGGTTTGCCACGCGCGATCCAGCAGATTAAGGCCCCCTCCGAGCGTCCACAACCATGTCAGTCCTGCGCCGACGGCGTCGTCGATCAGGCCCAGTCGCGTCTTTGCAACGGTGTAGTCGGCCGCCTTGCTGTGTGCTTCCAGGTCGATCTTGCCGTTAAACGGCTGGGGAACCTGGGCACGGTGGGCCAGCACGCAGCCCATTTGGCGTCGGGCAAGCCAGAACTGCGCAACGAGCATCGCGGCCAGTGCGGCGAGAAAAAGATAGGAGAAACTATTCATGGCTCGGGAATGTTATGATTGGATTGGACGCAGTTTAACACCAAGCAAAAGCGGGAGAAAACGCATGCCCCAGGACCCCAATGCCCTGGTGTGGATTGACCTCGAGATGACCGGGCTCAACCCGCATTCCGATTGCATCATCGAGATCGCGACCGTCATCACGGACGGCGAACTCAATATTGTCGCGCAGGGTCCGGTACTCGCGGTTCACCAAAGCGAGGAGGTGCTGGCGGGCATGGATGATTGGAACAAGCGTACTCATGGAGCAAGCGGTTTGATCGAGCGCGTGCGTGCCTCCACATTGAGCGAGGCGGATGCCGAAAAGCAGACACTCGCATTCATCCAGCGCCACGTGCCCAAAAACCGATCTCCGCTCTGCGGCAACAGTATTTGTCAGGACCGACGCTTTCTCGCGCGCTTTATGCCCGAATTGGAATCCTGGCTTCATTACCGCAACTTGGACGTAAGCTCGCTCAAGGAGCTGGTGAAGCGCTGGCGCCCGGGGTTGTGCGCAGGTTTTGAGAAAAAGAACACCCATCAGGCGCTGCAAGACATTTTGGAGTCCATTTCTGAGCTCAAGTACTACCGCGAGCACTTCCTGCGATTGTCATAGTCAGCGCATTGTCGTATCAGGAGCCTTGCCGCTGCCGTTTGGCGCGCAACCCGCCTGTTGCGAGTTAGTTAGGCTGGCACCCAGTTACCTCTGGCGTGGAACGCAGCCGCTGTTGCGCCAGCGCCCATTGCACGTGTTCGCGAACCAAGGCGGAAGCGTCGCAGGCGCGGGTTTCCAGCGCCGCAATCGTCTGTGCGCTGGTTGGCGCATTTCCCAGCGCAACGGCAATGTTGCGCAGCCAGCGCTCGTAGCCGATGCGCCGGATCGGCGAGCCGTGCGTACGCTCATCGAATTCGGGCTGCGTCCAGGCAAATAAAGTGGAAAGCGCCGGTGCGTCCAGGCCTTGGCGGGGTGCGAATTCGGCAACCGAGCTGGGTTGCGCAAAGCGGTTCCAGGGGCAGACCAGCTGACAATCATCACAGCCAAAAATGCGGTTGCCGATGAGTGGTCGCAGTTCCTGAGGTATCGAGCCGTGCAACTCGATAGTCAGGTAGGATATGCAGCGCCGCGCATCGAGCTGGTAGGGGGCGACAATCGCCTGTGTCGGGCAGGCATCGATGCAGCGGCGGCAGGTGCCACAATGATCGCCGCTTGCCGGGTCGACCGGCAGCGGAAGATCGGTATAGAGTTCACCCAGGAAGTACCATGAGCCGACGCCAGGACTGATGAGATTGGTGTGCTTGCCGATCCATCCCAAGCCCGCATTGCGTGCCAGCGGTTTTTCCAAAACTGGAGCACTGTCGCAGAACGCCCGGTAGCCGAACGTTCCAACTTCCGCCTGGATGCGTTGCGCAAGCGTCTGCAAGCGCGAACGTACGACTTTATGGTAGTCACGCCCCAGGGCGTAGCGCGCAATGTAGGCGAGCGCGGGGTCGACCAGCACGCACGCCATATCGGCGGCATCCGGCGGAAGATAGTTCAAGCGCACCGAAATCACCCGCACGGTTCCTGCCACCAGATCAGAAGGCCGGCTGCGGCGTGTGCCATGCCGTGCCATATAGCCCATCTCTCCGTGTTGTCCCTCGGCAAGCCAGTTGATGAGACGATGCTCATCGTCGGCAAGTGCCACATCGGCGATGCCGGCCTGATCGAATCCGAGGTCGCGCGCCCATGCCCTGATGTTGTGCGCAAGCCGGTCGAAGTCAATTTCTTGCATTGGAGAAGCAACCATAAGTATCTATCATAGCGCCATGGAATGCCTGCCCGAAGCATTGTACGGTGTCGCGCAAACGCGCGAGATTGACCGGCGGGCGGCACAGCTCCCAGCCCTCGCGGACGGGGCTCTGATGGAGCGTGCCGGTGCAGGGGCGTTTGGCCTTTTGCGGCGTCTGTGGCCGCGCGCGCGGCGCGTCGCAGTAGTGTGCGGTCCGGGTAACAATGGTGGTGACGGTTACGTGCTGGCACGGTGCGCGCTTCAGGCAGGCCTGGTGCCAGAAGTCATGTATATCAGTGATGTGCAGCGCTTGCGCGGGGACACCGCCCGAGCGCGCGACCAGTGGCTGTCCGCTGGCGGGACACTTAAGCCGTTTGGCGCGGAATTGCTCGCACATGTGGATCTTGTCGTCGACGCAATCTTCGGAACCGGCCTGGAGCGCGAGGTTCAAGGAGAGTGGCTTGAAGTCATCGCGGCGGTGAATGCCTGCGGCGCACCCGTTTTGTCCTTGGATTTACCGTCCGGGCTGCACGCGGATACCGGCCGAATTCTCGGGGCAGCGGTACGGGCAGCCGGTACCGTCACCTTCATTGGGCTCAAGGTCGGAATGTTCACCGGGTGCGGGCGCGAGCAATGTGGCCGTATTTATTTCGATGGACTGGCGTTGCCGCCGGAAGTATTCGCCGATGTGCCGGCGCTGGCGCGGCGCATCACGCCCGGCTCGCTGCATGGATTGCTGCATCCGCGCCCGCGTCACGTGCACAAGGGCGACGCCGGACGCGTGCTGGTGGTCGGCGGGCAGCCCGGCATGGGTGGCGCAGCACGTCTGGCGGGCGAAGCCGCCTACCGCGTGGGTGCAGGCCTGGTTACGATCGCAACCCACCCGCTGCACGCGGCTGGCCTCAACGCGGCACGGCCTGAACTCATGGTGCATGCCGTTTCCAGTGCGCGCGAGCTGCGCCGGCTTTTGCCCGAAGCGAATATCATCGCCATCGGTCCCGGTCTTGGTCAGTCCGAATGGGGCAGGGAGCTTTTCGCGGCCGTACTGGACAGCGACCATCCAGTGGTGGTCGATGCCGATGCGCTGAATCTGCTCGCCGCCAATCCGGTTGCTCGCCGTGAGTGGGTTCTAACACCGCATCCGGGTGAAGCAGGCAGACTGTTAGGATGCGGCGCAATTGATATTCAGGCCGACAGACTGGCCTCGGCGCACGCCTTGGCTGATCGTTTTTCGGCGGTATGTGTTCTCAAGGGATCAGGAAGCCTGGTGACGGAACCGGCAACGGCGCCGGCCTGGTTGTGTGACGCCGGTAATCCCGGTATGGCGAGCGGAGGCACTGGAGACGTGCTGACGGGCATCATCGCCGGATTGCTGGCCCAGGGGCTGAAAGCGGCGGATGCAGCGCGTCTTGGCGTTTGGTGTCATGCGCGCGCGGGTGATGAGGCCAGCGCCGCGGAGGGCGAACGCGGCCTGATGGCAGGCGACTTGTTGCCATTGGTGCGCTCCATTGTCAATTCGGTGACAACCCCATGACGCTCACGCGCGAAGTCGCTGATGCATCCGCCATGGAAGCGTTGGGCGGCATGCTTGCCAACGGCCTACGCGCCGGGGAGGTCATTTTTCTGCACGGGGAGCTTGGCGCTGGCAAAACTACATTTGTGCGCGGGATGCTGCGTGCTCTCGGGTACACTGGGTCGGTGAAAAGCCCCACTTTCACCCTCGTGGAACCCTACCAAATTGCGCAGGCGCAGGTGTTTCACTTCGACCTCTATCGCATGCGCGACCCGGAAGAACTGGAATTTCTTGGCATCCGTGATTATCTTCAAGAGGAAGGTATCTGCATCGTCGAGTGGCCGGAACGCGGGGAGGGTATCCTGCCGCAGCCGGATGTTGACGTTTTAATCGACAGGGTTGATCATGGGCGCACCGTGCGACTGGTATCCCATACCGACAACGGAGCAGTGCTATTGGGCGGTCTGAGATGAGACCGGCGCGCGTTTTCCTTCTGCTGATTGTCCTGTTGTTTCCCCTCGCAGGGCGCGCTGGCGATGTTTCCGTCGAGAACTTGCGAATGTGGCCGGCTCCCGACTACACGCGCCTCGTGTTTGACTTGAGCGCGCCGGCCCAATATCGATTGTTCACCTTGAAGAAGCCCAACCGGGTGGTTGTCGACCTCGATAATGCCCGCCTTTCCAAGCCGTTGCCGTTGCTTCCCGCGGGGAACCCGCTCATCGCCGACTTGCGCAGCAGCGATCGCGGCGCCAATTCTGTACGCATTGTGATTGACCTCAGGAAGGCGACCCAGCCCCGCACCTTCATGCTCAAACCAGCCGGTGAATACGGAAATCGTCTGGTCATCGATCTATATGACATCAAGGCAGCGCAGGCCTCTGCCAAGCTTGAGGCGCAGCC
This sequence comes from Pseudomonadota bacterium, assembly GCA_021783175.1. The sequence goes on along the minus strand of JAJXUF010000034.1, from coordinate 17,026 downwards.
GGTGCCACGGGACTCGCGCGATTTGATAGTTGCGATTGATCCCGGGCATGGAGGCGAAGATCCGGGCGCGATCGGCCATCTCTTTCACACGCGCGAGAAGGACGTTGTCCTCGCGATCGGACTTGATCTCAAAAAACTGGTCGACGCCGATCCGACCATGAAGGCGATCATGACGCGCTCCGGTGACTACTATGTTCCCTTGAAGGAGCGCCGCCGCTTGGCCAGAGGGGCAGATGTATTCATCTCGATTCATGCCGATTCCATGCCCGGACGCGGCAATCATGCTCACGGGTCCTCTGTGTATGCATTGTCCGAGAAGGGCGCCACAACCGCCCTGGCCAAGGCGCTGGCCGACGATGAAAACGCATCCGATTGGATCGGCGGGGTGAATCTGGATAACGTTGATAACGACGTCGGCCGGGTGCTTGGGGATCTGACCAAGTCTGCCACCATTAGCGACAGCCTGGAGTTGGGAGATGACATGCTGCCCTCGCTACGCAGAGTCGCACCATTGCACACCGACAGTGTCGCACAGGCAGGGTTCGTTGTGCTCAAATCCCCGGTTCCTTCGGTATTGATCGAAACTGCGTTTATTTCCAATCCGTCGGACGAACGCAAGCTGCGTAGCAAAAAATTCCAGGAGGAAATGGCACGCGGAATCTACGCTGGCTTGAAGCGCGCCGAGCCATGGCTGCTCGCACGCCGTGGCGTGCCATTGAACACCGCGCATGCCAGCGCCACGCACGAGGACTACATCGTCCGCCCGGGTGACACGCTGACTGCCATTGCGCGCGCACATGACGTTCAAGTAGAGGCGTTGCGCGCCACCAATAATCTGCAAAGTAGCAGCCTTCCTGTGGGGCTTAGGTTGCGCATTCCGGCGCCCGGCGGAAACAGTTGAGTCTCTCGTTCCTGGATCGGGCCGATTGGACGTTTACCGGATGCTGTGACAGATTGCTTTGTTTGACAGAATAATGACAGATCTAAAGAGGGGGAGTCCCGCATGAGTTTGTTTCGCACCAAGCCCATCAACGCTGATCTTTACGCGGATACCGGATTGCGCCGGTGTCTGACCGCGTTTGACCTGACCCTGCTAGGCATCGGCGCCATCATTGGCGCTGGCATATTCGTACTTACTGGAATTGCCGCTGCGACAGCGGCCGGTCCGGCAATCGTATTGTCATTTGTTGTGTCGGGTTTTGCCTGCGCATTTTCAGCTTTGGCTTATGCAGAGCTTGCCTCTAGCATCGGCGGTTGCGGCAGCGCCTACGGCTATGCCTATGCAGGGCTCGGCGAATTCATCGCATGGATCATCGGTTGGGACCTGATTCTCGAGTACGGATTGTCGGTCTCAACGGTCGCGATCGGCTGGTCCGGCTACGCAAACAATGCGTTAAACGCTGCAGGGTTGCACTTACCGCAGCAATTATTGCATGTGCCTGTAGACGGAGGATTGATCAACCTTCCGGCAGCACTTATTGTTCTTTTGCTGAGCGTGCTTCTGGCCATTGGCGTGCGCCAAAGCGCGCGCTTCAATGCGGTGATGGTGCTGGTCAAACTGATAGCGATAGTGACATTCATCGCAGTTGCAGCGGCTAATGTGCATCCGGCTAACTGGCACCCGTTCATGCCTTTTGGATGGCGGGGCGTCATGGGCGGGGCCGCCTTGATATTCTTCGCCTATATAGGTTTTGACGCCGTATCGACAGCGGCGGAGGAGGCGATCAACCCGCCGCGTGATCTGCCTATCGGCATTCTGGCGTCTCTGGCGGTATGTACCGTGATCTACATGGTCGTTGCCGGTCTGCTTACCGGTATCGTCCCCTACGGCACATTGAACGTGGCATCGCCGGTCGCCGAATCCATGCTGCGACTGGGGTATCGTTGGGCATCGGCAGTCGTCGCGGCCGGTGCCATTGCCGGGCTGACGACGGTGATGCTGGTGCTTTACTATGGACTGACGCGCATATTCCTATCCATGTCGCGCGACGGGTTGCTGCCGCCAGTGTTTTCCACCGTCAATGCGCGCACGCATACGCCGATTCGCGTGATACTTGTCAGTGGAGTCGTGATGGCGGCGGTTGCCGGGTTCACGCCGATCGGCGAGGTGGCGAAACTTGTGAATATAGGTACGCTTGCCGCTTTCGTGCTGGTCTGCGCCGGTGTTATCAGCTTGCGTTATACCCGGCCGGACCTGAGTCGCCCGTTTCGCACTCCCTGGAGCCCGCTCATTCCGATTCTCGGAATAGTGTTCTGTCTCTATCTAATGGCAAGTCTGCCGGAAGTGACGTGGCTGCGTTTCGGCATCTGGCTTGTAATAGGCCTGGTCGTTTACTTTGGCTATTCACGGCGCAACAGCGCGCTCAACGCCTGATCGCCGGCGGCTTCAGCGGGTTAGAACTCGACAACCTTGCCGTCGGCCTTTGCAGTGCTGTCCGGGGCAAGAACGACCTGGTCGAGACGCTGCTTGATGCCGTCCTCCAGACATGCCTGTCGCTCACCAGGGGCGATCGGTTGCCCCTCGCGATCGCTGATATAGAAGATGTCTTCCGCGCGTTCACCATAGGTGGCGACTTTTGCGGTTACCAGCCTCGCACGACACTCCTGCAGAGCCAGCGCTACCTGATAGAGCAGGCCGGGGCGGTCCTGAGCGACGACTTCCATCATTGTCTGCTGCCCGTTTGGTGCAATGCTGAAGCCAACTCTGGTTGCAATCGGGAAGTGGCGCAGAACACGCGGCAGTTGCGCTCCTTTTACGTCGCGACCTGGTTGTGGTGCGAGCAGTTGTGCGCGCAAAGCGGCCTCCAGGTCTGCAAGCTGGGCAGCATGCGTCACGGGGTTTCCGGCGTGATCCAGCGCGACAAAGGTGTCGAGCGCAAAGCCAAATCCGGTGGTATGGATGCGGGCGTCCATGATGGAAAGGTTGAGGCGGTCGAAGCCGCCCGTGATCACCGCGAACAGATCGTCACGATCTGGCGTGAATACCAGAAAATCCGTGCCACCGGCACCGGGATGGTAGCGCGCGGCGACAAGCGGCAGTTCCGCTACGTTGGTAGTGCTGATCTTCTGCGCATGCCATGCCAGAGCTTCAGCATCGTGGCGCAAGAAATAATCGTTGTCCATACGCGCCCAGTGCTCGCGCACGAGATTTGCGTCAACGTTCTTGCCGGCCAGGATATGTAGCACTTCCTGCTGCAGATCGCCAATGCGCTCCTCGATGTCAATGGGCTTGCCGAATCCGCGACGCAAGACCCGCGTCGTGGCTGCGTGCAGCTGCGAAAGCAGCCGATCCTTCCATACGTTCCACACCTTGGGGCTGGTGCCGCGCATGTCCGCGACCGTCAGCAGATAGAGGTTGTCCAAATGCTCCTGATCGCCAACCTTCTGTGCGAAATCCAGAATAACTGCGGGGTCCATGATGTCTTGACGCTGGGCGGTCCAAGACATGATGAGATGGTTTCGGACCAGCCAGGTCACAAAGCGCGTATCGTATTCGCTGAGGCTATGGAGTTCGCAGAATGCGCGCGCGTCCTGTTCGCCGAGCGTTGAGTGGTCCCCGCCGCGACCCTTGGCAATGTCGTGAAACAGACCCGCCAGATAGAGGCGCTCAGGTTTTACCACATGCTGAATAAGGTGGCTGGCGAGAGGGAACTCGTGGCGGAACTCGGGCACGGTGAATCGGCGCAGATTGCGGACAACGAAAAGCGTGTGTTCATCGACCGTATAGACGTGGAAAAGATCATGTTGCATCTGACCTACGATCTTGCCGAACGCAGGAATATAGGCACCGAGCACGCCGTAAGCATTCATGCGCCGCAGCGCATGGGTGATGCCCTGAGGCTGGCGCATGATCTCCATGAATAAACTGCGACAGCCGATGTCCCGACGGAACTTGTCGTCGATGTGCTGCAGATTCTCGCGCAGCAGGCGGATGGTCTGGGCGCGGACACCCTTGAGCTCCGAATGGAGCTCAAGCACGAGAAACAGTTCGAGCATGGCGAATGGAGTCCGCTCGAATACATTCTTGCGCGTTACCTCAAGAAACGCATCGCGCGACTGAAAGCGACGGTTTATGCGGCGCACGCGGGTGCGACCCCGACTGAGTATTGCCTCCTGAAAGTGCTGCAGCAGGATTTCGTTGAGTAGCGCCAGCTCCTTGACGGTGCGGTAGTAGTTCTTCATGAACTGCTCGACCGCAAGGCTGCCGGGCTTGTCGACGTAACCCATCTGCGCGGCCAGGGCGCGCTGATGGTCGAACAGGAGTCGGTCCTCGCGGTGACCGGCCAGATAATGAAGCCCGCAGCGCAGCTGGGACAGCAGGTGCTGTCCGCGAGAGAGTGTGCGAAATTCGGCTTCGCTCAGAAACTCGAGAGAAACCAGGTCATGCAGCGTGGCGCTACCGAAATGCCGCTGGGTGACCCATGCAATCATCTGGATGTCGCGCAGTCCGCCCGGACTTTCCTTGATGTTCGGTTCGAGGTTGTAGGCCGTATCATCGAAATGATGGTGTCGATCGATCTGTTCTTGCCATTTGGCAGCAAAGAACTTTTTGCTCGGCCAGACCTTGGGCGGGGCTGTCATCGCCTGCATCGAGTCGAGGAGCGCTGCCTCGCCCGCCAGCAGGCGTGCCTCCATCATGTTGGTCGCCACCGTGATGTCCTTGCGCGATTCGCGCACGCAATCCTTAAGCGTGCGCACGCTGTGTCCAACCTCAAGCCCCATGTCCCACAGGAAGCTGAGCAGAGGCTGCACGAATTCGCGCAGTCGGGTGTTGCTGGTCTTTTCGATCAGGAGTAACAGGTCGACATCGGAGGCTGGATAGAGCTCGCCGCGGCCATATCCACCGACGGCGGCCAGTGCGAGTTTGCCGCAGTCGCCCGCCAGGCCCTGGTGCAAGTCCCAGGCGCGATGGAGAAGTTGATCAACCAGCCAGGCATGCAGACTGATGATGTCCTGAACCGGCCCGCCATCGAGGAATTTCTCTTTCAATGCCGCGCGTCCGGAACGCAGCGCAGCGCGAAAAAGAGCAAGCGTCGCTGGCTGAGTGCGCGGACCGTGCCCTCCATCCGTCACGGCGGCGAGGTCCGCATCGAAGCGTCGGGTATCGAATATGTCTGCCTTATGGACGGACAAGCTGGCTACCTGCACATAGCAAATTGCGTGTGGTGTCGACCAGCGCCAAGAGAGCTGTCCGGACAACCCGGGTCATGGCGTTAGGGCTCGTCGCCTGGCAGAACGGTAAGCACCTCATGACCTGTTTCCGTCACCAGGACAGTGTGTTCCCATTGTGCGGAAAGGCTGTGGTCACGGGTAACCACTGTCCAGTTGTCCGGGAGCAGTCTGACCTCTTTTTTCCCCGCATTGATCATCGGTTCAATGGTGATCGTCATGCCAGCTACGAGTTCCAGGCCAGTGCCGGGCTTGCCGTAGTGAAGCACCTGCGGGTCCTCATGGAACTGGCGGCCGATGCCGTGGCCGCAGTATTCACGCACTACCGAACAATTGTTCTTTTCTGCGTGCTGTTGAATTACGTGTCCGATGTCGCCCAGGCGCACGCCGGGCTTCACGATGTCAATGCCTTTGCACATGCACTCGTAACTGACCTGCGTCACGCGGCGCGCCTGAATCGACGGATCTCCGACAAAGAACATCTTGCTGGTATCGCCGTGAAAGCCGTCTTTGATCACGGTGACGTCGATGTTGACGATATCGCCTTTCTTGAGAGTTTTGTCACCCGGGATGCCGTGACATACTTGCTGATTCACCGAAGTACAGATGGATTTCGGAAAACCGTGGTAATTGAGGGGCGCCGGTATGGCATGCTGGATATTCACAATGTGATCGTGGCAGATCCGGTCGAGTTCCCCGGTTGTGACGCCGGCTTGCACGTGTGGCGCGACAATCTTGAGCACTTCGGCCGCTAGCCGGCCCGCAACGCGCATTTTCTGTACTTCTTCAGGGGTTTTTATCGTGACAGCCATGGTCCAGGTGAATTCGAGCTAATGGTTGATGGAATTGCTAAGGCACTCGCCAAGCCTCAACTTTACATTCAATTTAAACGGAACTACATGGGTTTTATCCGCCTGGCGATGGCGATGTTGCGGCCCTCAGGGAAGGGGCGTCCCGCCCAGAACCTCGCATGCATTGCCCATACCCCCTATGTTATGGTATAAAAACGCGCTTTTTATGCGTTAAGAGGCCGGTTTCCGGTGTCAGAATGAACCGCTTTCCGGCAAAACACACGTGGTCCGTTACAGGCATCCGGGTGCTCCATGCCGCTTGGCGGCAAGACCGGTCGCAGAGGGATTCCCCTGCGTGCCGGCTATGGAGTTGGGTGTTCGGGGATCGCGGCGGAAAAACCCAACTGGAGACAATCCATGAGTAATGTAACCATGCGCCAGATGCTGGAGGCCGGCGTGCACTTCGGCCACCAGACGCGTTTCTGGCACCCCAAGATGCGCCCCTATATCTTTGGCGAGCGCAACAGAGTGCATATTATCAATCTCGAGAAGACCTTGCCCATGTTTAATGAGGCAATGAACTATCTCGGCAAGCTTGCTTCGGGTAAGGGCACGATCCTTTTTGTCGGAACCAAGCGCCAAGCCGGCGAAATCGTCCGCGAAGAGGCCACTCGTTGCGGCAGTCCGTTTGTTGATCACCGCTGGACCGGCGGCATGCTGACAAACTACAAGACTGTCAAAAAGTCCATTGAGCGGCTCAAAGCCCTGGAAGCCATGGAGCAGGATGGAACGTTCGACAAGCTCAATAAGAAGGAAACATTGCTGCTTACGCGCGAACGCGACAAACTCGAACGCAGTCTTGCCGGCATTAAAGACATGGGCGGCCTGCCGGACGCATTGTTCGTGATCGATGTTGGGCACGAGTATATCGCGGTATCCGAAGCCAATAAGCTGAATATCCCGGTCGTCGCTGTGGTTGACTCCAACTGCAAACCCGACGGCGTCGACTACGTGATTCCGGGAAATGACGATGCAATTCGCGCTATTCGTCTCTATGCGCGGGCTGCGGCCGACACAATCATCGAAGGTCGCAAGACCGTGACCGTACCCATGCCGAGCGACGACGAGGAATTCGTCGAAGTTGCCGAGGAACCGGCCAAGGTGAAGGTGGCGGCGAAGCGCAAAGCGGCGCCCAGCCTAATGCAGGAGGCTGCGGATACCATGGCGGATCCGGACGAAGGCGAGAAGGGTACCGAGGAGAAGCCGAATCGCGGTGAACCGCGCCGCGCCGTGCGTCCCCGGTCCAAAACCCCGGCAAGTCGGGGAAAAGGAAAAATTGGTCAGGGTGAATAAGAAAAAGGGGGCTACGCCCCCTTTTTCTTAACACAACAGATTTCTGTCTTTACAAAGATGATTTTCGGGGATTAGAGATGACAATTACGGCAGGTCAGGTTAAGGAGCTGAGAGAGCGCACCGGACTCGGCATGATGGAGTGCAAGAGTGCCCTGACGGAGACCAACGGAAACATGGAAGCCGCCATTGAACTCTTGCGCAAGAAGGCTGGGGCCAAGGTTGAAAAGAAGGCCGGCCGAACGGCCGCAGAAGGTGCCGTCGGAATCTACCTCAGCCCCGACCGAAAGCTTGCGGCGATGGTCGAGGTGAACTCGGAAACCGATTTCGTTGCCAAAGGTGATGAGTTTGTTGCCTTTGCCGCTGCCGTAGCGGCCTGTGTGGCAGCCAAGAATCCTGCCAGTGTGGATGAGTTGGCATCGCTTCCTCTCAGCTCGGGCGATGCGCGCAGCGTTGCGCAGGCCCGTGAAGGGCTTGTCGCCAAGCTCGGCGAGAACATCGGAGTGCGGCGTTTTGTGCGTTACGCAGCCAGCGAAGGATTCGTGTCAAGTTACCTTCACGGGCGCAAGATTGGTGTACTGGTCGAATTGGCGGGTGGCGATGATTCGCTCGGTCGCGATCTTGCAATGCACGTGGCCGCCAGTCGGCCTGAGTATGTCTCGAAAGAGGAAGTTTCGCCCGCGGCCGTGGCTAAGGAAAAAGAGATCTTTGTGGCCCAGGCAGCGGAAAGCGGCAAACCTCCGGAGATTGTCGAAAAGATGGTTGCCGGCCGCATCAATAAGTATCTGGGCGAGATTACGCTTTTGGGTCAGCCGTTCGTCAAGGATCCGGAGATCAATGTCGAGAAGCTGCTCAAGAAGTCAGGCGCGCGCGTCGCGCGTTTCTGTCGCTACGAGGTTGGCGAGGGTATAGAAAAGGGCGCCAGCGATTTTGCCGCCGAGGTAATGGCCCAGGTAAAAGGGGGGTAGTCGCTTGTCCGGAAAGCCCCAGCCGACCATTGCTACTGCCTATAGGCGCATCCTGCTCAAGCTGAGCGGCGAGGCGCTTATGGGCGACGACGCCTTTGGAATCAACCGCCACGTGCTGACCCGCATCGTAGGCGAAATCAGGGACGTGGCAGCAAGTGGCGTGCAGTTGGCCCTGGTGGTCGGTGGTGGTAACTTCTTTCGCGGAGTCGCGCCTGCGGCTGCGGGCATGGATCGGGCGACGGCAGACTATATGGGTATGCTGGCCACGGTGATGAACGCCCTGTCCTTGCGCGATGCTCTCGAACAGGCCGGTGTAGCTGCAGTAGTGCTGACTGCATTACCCATAGATGCAGTGGCGGAGGCGTATTCGCAGAGAGCGGCGTTGAGTCATCTGCAAAACGGGCGTGTCGTGATCTTTGCCGCCGGCACCGGAAATCCGTTTTTTACCACCGATACGGCGGCCAGCCTGCGCGGGCTGGAGATCGGAGCGGATATCGTGCTCAAGGCAACCAAGGTGGATGGTGTCTATACAAAAGATCCGTTACGTCATCCTGACGCCAAACGCTACGAGGTCCTGACCTATGACGAAGCGCTGGAAAAGCGCCTTGGTGTCATGGATGCCACGGCGATAGCTCTTTGTCGCGAACAGAACATGCCTTTACGTGTTTTCAGTATAAATGTACCCGGGAGTCTGCTGCGGATTGTGCGCGGCGAAAACGAAGGCACGCTGGTGAGTCGCGGAGACTGAAGCTATGCAAGACGTGATCAGCAAAATCAACAAGGATGCTGAAGCCCGGATGACCAAATCGGTTGAGGCTCTGAAGTTGGCACTTGAAAAGATCCGCACGGGACGGGCGCATGCCGGCCTGCTTGATCATATTCACGTGGAATACTACGGCACGCGCACGCCGCTGAATCAGCTTGCCAACGTCAGTGTTGCCGATGCTCGTGCGCTTAGCATCAGTCCCTACGACAAGAGTATGGTCCAGGCGATTGAGAAGGCTATCCTCGAGTCGGATCTCGGCCTCAATCCAGCAGTCGCCGGTCAGTCGATACGCGTGCCGTTGCCGGCGCTTACCGAAGAGCGCCGCAAGGAACTCGGGAAAGTGGTGCGCACGGAAGGTGAGGACGCAAAAATCGCCGTTCGCAATGTGCGGCGCGATGCGATCACCCATCTCAAGGATGCCCTGAAGAAGAAGGAAATATCCGAGGATGACGAAAAGCGCGCTCATGACATGGTACAGAAGCTCACGGACCGATTCACCGCGGACGTGGATAAGCTCGTTGCCGCAAAGGAACGCGACTTGATGGCGATCTAGCGGTATCGCCCGCCAGTCCCCGCCGGCCAATGCTCTAACCCAACAGTGAACGTCCGAGCGAGATGTCCGAACCGACCAATTTGACCACACAGCCTTCGCCTAAGCCGCCGGTGCCAGGCGTGCCGATTCACGTGGCCGTGATCATGGATGGAAACGGGCGTTGGGCAAAAAATCGCGGATTACCGCGCTTCGCAGGTCATCGGCGCGGCGTGGAAGCGGTGCGCGATATGGTAGCTGCTTGCGGTGACAAGGGCATCCGCTATCTGACCCTTTTTGCATTTAGCAGCGAGAATTGGCGTCGGCCGGAAACCGAAGTGCGGCTGTTGCTCGAGCTTTTCGGTTTGGCGCTCGACAAGGAAGTAAAGAAGCTACACGCGAACAACATACGTTTTCGCGTGATTGGCGACGTTTCCGCTTTCAGTGACAAGTTAGTGGACCGTATCCGTCAGGGCGAGGCTCTTACACGTGAAAATACCGCGCTGACCCTGACAATCGCAGCCAACTACGGGGGGCGCTGGGACATTACTCAAGCCTGTCGCGAGATCGCGCGACGTGCCAAGCGCGGGGAACTCGACGCTGAGTCTATTACGCCGGCCAGTTTGGAACCGTTTCTCAGTATGGCCGGCATCCCCGAGCCAGATCTATTCATTCGCACCGGCGGAGAAAAGCGCGTCAGCAATTTTCTTCTGTGGCAACTGGCGTATACCGAACTCTACTTTACGCCGGTACTGTGGCCTGATTTCGATCGCGCCCAGTTTGACGCAGCTTTGATTTCCTATGCCGGGCGGCAGCGACGCTTCGGTTGTACTGGGGAGCAAATCGAGGAAGCGACCAAGGGGAGCACCGGAAAGCGTGCTTAAACTGCGAGTCCTGACCGCCGCGGTCCTCGTTCCGCTGATGGTGTGGGCGACTTATTATCTGTCGACGCCACGGTTCGCCGTGTTGATCGGCCTTTTCATTCTTGCGGCTTCCTGGGAATGGACCGCTCTATGCCAGATGGTTTCGCCTTTGGCGCGCGCCGGTTACGTAGCAGCGCTGGCCGCAGTTGGTGTCGTCGCCTATCACGCGCCGGCGCTTCCGGTGATGGCTGCAGGGGTAGCGTGGTGGATCTGGGCGCTCTTCGAGCTGCTGTATTATCCAGATATTCATAAGGGATATTTGGCATCGCGTTCCGGCCGGAAGCTGAGTGGTTTCTTCATTCTGGTGCCCGCCTGGCTCGCGCTTGTCACCGTGCATGCCGACCCCGCTGGCGGGCCGACACTCACCCTGTTCGTAATGGTATTGGTGTGGGTGGCCGATACGGGTGCATACTTCGTTGGTCGACCCTTTGGTAAGACGAAGATTGCGCCCCACATCAGTCCGGGGAAGAGTCTGGAGGGTCTTTTGGGCGGCCTCACGCTGGTTGCCATAATGGCGCTGGTCTGCGGCAAATTCGTATGGAAGTTCAAGAACTCGGCGCTCATGATCTGGTTGATTATCACGGTGGTGGCCATGCTTTTTTCGGTACTTGGCGATCTCGTGGAAAGTCGCGCAAAACGCATTGCAGGGGTCAAGGACAGCGGCACTATCCTGCCCGGACATGGCGGCCTGCTTGATCGCATTGACGCCTTTACCGCCGCGGCCCCAACTTTTGTGCTGGCATGGCTGTTGTTGAGACCGCTGTTATGAGCCATGGGCAAAGGCGGCAGGAAGCGGGCCCAGGTGGTGGAGCAGTGGCGCGCGGAGTAACCATTCTCGGATCGACAGGTTCGATTGGCGTCAGCACGCTAGACGTTGTGGCGCGCCACCCTGGGCGATTTCGTGTTGTCGCGCTTACCGGGAACAGCCAGTTTGAGCGCTTGTTCGATCAATGCCGGCGCTATATTCCAGAGTTGGCGGTCATGGCGGATGCGCGGGCTGCTGCAGAATTGCGGCGCATGATTCGCGAAGCCGGGCTGCCGACTGAAGTGGATTGCGGGGTTGCTGGCCTCAATCGCGCGGTCCGCTTGTCGCATTGCGACATCGTGATGGCTGCCATCGTCGGTGCGGCGGGCCTGTTGCCTACGCTTGAAGCTGTGCGCGCCGGCAAGCGCGTACTGCTGGCAAACAAGGAACCACTCGTCATGTCGGGCCATATTCTTATGCAGGAAGCCGGCCGGTCGGGCGCGGAATTACTGCCAATTGACAGCGAGCACAACGCCATTTTCCAATGCATGCCTGCCGGTTATCGTACAGGCACGCGCATTCCCGGAGTGCGCAAGATCCTGCTCACCTGTTCCGGGGGTCCGTTTCGCACGACACCGATGGAAAAACTTGCAAGTGTCACTCCTGAACAAGCTTGCGCGCACCCGCGCTGGGTGATGGGACGCAAAATTTCCGTCGATTCTGCAACGCTAATGAACAAGGGTCTGGAGTTGATCGAGGCCTGCCGGCTGTTCGGGGTTACCCCGGATCAGGTTGAGATTGTGATACATCCGCAAAGCGTCATACATTCGCTGGTGGTCTATGTCGATGGTTCGGTGCTGGCGCAGTTGGGCAATCCAGACATGCGTACGCCGATCGCTCATGCCCTAGCCTGGCCCGACCGGGTCGATTCCGGCGTAAAGACGCTGGATCTGCTTGAAGTTGCGAGGCTCGATTTTGAACGCCCCGATCCTCAGCGCTTTCCCTGTCTGCGTCTAGCCGCCGAAGCGGCACGTCGTGGAGGAACATCGCCGGCGATATTGAATGCAGCAAATGAAGTGGCGGTATCGGCGTTTCTCGATCGCACGATCGGGTTCACCGACATACCGCGGGTAATCGAGCATGTGCTCTCGCACCTGCCTGTAAATGCGGAAACCGAGCTTGACGTGATTCTCGCGGATGATGCGCGTGCCAGAGATGCAGCGCATCACTATATTGCGCTGCTCACCGACAATCCAATGCGGGGTATTCAGTGACGTCATTTGTTTATTCCCTGGTGGCATTTATCGTCGCGATCGGCGTGCTGGTCGTGGTGCACGAGTTCGGACATTACTGGATTGCGCGGCGTGTAGGGGTAAAAGTACTGCGTTTCTCGATTGGTTTCGGTAAACCCCTGTGGTCGCGGCGATTTGGCGCCGATCAAACGGAATTGGTTGTTGCCGCGTTACCACTTGGCGGTTACGTCAAGATGCTGGATGAACACGAAGGACAGGTAGCAGAGGGCGATCTCCATCGCGCTTTTAATCGTCAGTCGCTGATCAAGCGCGGAGCAGTCGTTCTGGCGGGTCCGTTGTTCAACTTTCTGTTTGCCATTCTCGCGTACTGGGCACTTTTTACTGTCGGAATCGAAGGTATCAAACCGGTAGTTGGACGGGTAGCTGAAGGCTCTATTGCCCAAAAGGCCGGATTTCACGCAGGCGATGTCATCCTGAGCATGGACGGCAAGCGCGTGCTGAGTTGGGATCAGCGTCGCCTCTATCTATTCAAAAAGGCCCTAGACAAGTCCGAGGTCAGTGTAAAAGTGCGCGATTCCCAGGGTCAGATCGAGACCCACGTGCTCGACTTGTCGTCATTGTCTGCGAACGAGCTCAGCTCGGGAATGCTGGAGCAGGCCATCGGGCTGTATGGTTATTTACCGTCAATCCCGCCAGTCGTGGGAACGGTACTTTCCGGCAGCCCTGCCGCACGCGCCGGCCTGCTGGACGGCGATCGGATAGTCACGATTGATGGCAAACCGATAAAGTCCTGGGACGATGTGGTTACGTTAATCAGCGCCGATCCTGGGCGCAGTGTGACGGTTGGCGTCGATCGTGCCGGGCGAAAACTGAATTTCACGCTCACACCGGAAATCGTCGAGAGCGAAGGCAAGCGGATCGGGCGTATCGGAATAGGCGTCAAGCCGCCGGAAATTCCGGCCGACATGCAGGTACTAGTGCGCATGAACCCGGCGCGGGCGCTGTTGGAAAGTGCGGACGATACCTGGTTGATGAGCTCGCTTACGCTCAAAATGCTGGCCAAGATAGTTGAGCTCAAGGTGTCTACGCACGCCATCAGCGGTCCGATCACCATTGCTCAGTACGCCGGCTACTCGGCGCAAATTGGGTTTGGGCGATTCCTCATGTTTCTGGCAGTGATCAGCATCAGCCTAGGCGTGTTGAACCTGCTGCCGGTTCCGATTCTCGATGGTGGACATCTTTTAATGTATGTCATCGAGGCGGTTAAAGGCGGGCCGATACCGGAGCGTGCATTATACTGGAGCCAGCAGATTGGCCTGGCGCTGCTGGTGGCGCTGATGGCGCTGGCGTTTTACAACGACTTCGTCAGAATATTTCAATAATCGTTTCTTACTCGCCGCCTTCTCCTAGAATGAAAAAAATCATCGCGGTCCTGATTTGTTGCGCGCTGCTGGTAGTCCCGGCCTATGCCATGGAAGCATTTGTCGTGCGCGACATCCGTGTTGTCGGATTGCAGCGCATATCCGCTGGCACGGTATTCAACTATTTGCCGATCAAGGTCGGCGACACGGTTACAGAAGACAGCGCACGAGACGCGATCAAGGCGCTGTTCAAGACAGGATTTTTCAAAGATGTGCGCCTTGACCATAGCGGCAATACGTTAATCGTAACTATCGTTGAAAGACCGTCGATTGATAGCATCAAGATCGTCGGCGCCAAAGTGCTCGACAAGGACACGCTGAAGAAGGGGCTCAAGGAAGTAGGGCTTGCGGAGGGGAGGGTGCTTGACAGCTCTGTCCTGGACCGCACTGAACAGGAGCTAAAGCGCCAGTATTTCAGCCGCGGTTATTACGCGGTCAAGGTGAAAACCAAGGTGACGCCGCTGCCGCGTAACCGCGTAGCGATCAAGATTGACGTTTCAGAAGGTCGCGTGGCAAAGATCCAACAGATCAATATCGTTGGAAATCACAGCTTTCCGGACAAGGAGCTGCTGGATAATTTCAAGCTGAGTACGCCTACACTTTTCAGTTTTCTGACCAAGAATGACCAGTACTCGCAGCAGCAGCTGGCGGGAGATCTGGAAAGTCTGCGCAGCTTCTACCAGAATCGCGGTTTTCTCGAATTCAACATCGATTCCACCGAAGTTTCTATCACGCCCGACAAGCAGCAGATCTACATTACTGTAAACATCACTGAAGGTAAGCGTTTCCACGTATCCGGCTACAAGCTTGCCGGTAATCTGATTCTTCCGGAAAAGGAATTGAAGTCGCTGATCGACATCAAGCCGGGGGATGTGTTCTCGCGCGAGGCAGTGACCAACAGCAGCAAGCGTATTTCAGACCGTCTGGGCGACAACGGCTATGCGTTTGCCAACGTGAACGCGATACCTAAAGTAGACCATAAGAACGACACGGTCGCCTTTACCTTCTTTGTCGATCCAGGTCCGCGGGTGTATGTGCGGCGCATTAATTTCTTCGGAAACAACAGTACCGATGATGATGTTTTGCGGCGCGAGATGCGGCAGTACGAAGGCGCATGGTTTTCGGCGTCCAAGATCAAGCGTTCGCGTGAACGTCTTGAGCGCCTGGGGTTATTTGATGATGTCAATATCGAAACGCCGATGGTGCCTGGCACCAGCGACCAGGTAGATGTGGATGTCACGGTGAAGGAGAGGCTGGTCAACAACTTCATGGCTGGCATCGGGTACTCTGACGTCGACGGCATTCTGTTGAACGCGAATGTCACGTTCAAGAACCTGTTTGGCACCGGAAAGCAGTTAAGTACCAGTATCGACACCAGCAGCTTCGACAAGCACATCGACGTCAGCTACCTCAATCCGTATTACACGATTGATGGGGTGAGCCGCAGCATTTCCGTTTATCAGGAGCGCATTAATGCTTCGGCGGCAAACATCGCATCTTATAATTCGAATACCACCGGTGCCGGCGTGCTGTATGGCATTCCAATCAGTGAAAACCGTACGGTGAGCATCGGTCTGGCGTTCGAACGCGTGGCTTTGACCGTAAATACCGGCAGCGCGCTAGTCGCGCAGAATTTTGTCAGCGCCTACGGCGATGACAATAACGTCGTCAAGGGGACCCTCGGGTGGAGTCGTGACACTCTCGACAATCCAATCTTCCCCACCAAGGGCACGTTCGAGCGCATCAACACGGAGGCTGCAATTCCTGGCAGCGACCTAGAATACTATCTGGTGACCCTCGAGGCCGGCGCCTATCAGCCTCTAGGCAAACGCTATACGCTGAAGTTTCGCGGGGAGTACGATTTCGGCAATGGCTATGCTAACACTCAAGATCTGCCGTTCTACAAGAACTTCTATGCTGGTGGCAGCAGTACCGTGCGTGGATTTAGCGCCGAAAGCCTTGGCCCTAAGGATCTAGGCGGTCCGAATCCGACTTTGCCAATAGGCGGCAACAGACGCATACTGGCAAATGCGGAGTTCCTCTTTCCAGTCCCGGGAACCACCCACGAAAGCAAGTCCATGCGCTTGAGCCTGTTTGCCGATGCCGGTATGGTGTACGGACCGAATGATGCCCTCGATCTGGGGCAGATGCGGTATTCAGCCGGAATTGCATTCAACTGGTACTCTCCGGTCGGACCATTGAGCCTCAGCTTCGGAGTACCGTTGAACAAGAAGCCCGGCGACAATACCCAGGCAGTCCAGTTTACGCTTGGCACGGCCTTCCGTTGAGCGGTTACGGCGGGTGCGGATTGACCGCGGCGCCTGTGGGGTCGGGACCGCGCGCTCGGTGCGCCTGCGGGCGCTGACTGCAGGCGGTTCCGCGATCGGCCTAAGGCGTCGCGGCGCGGGTTCGATGACGAGGCTTGCTGGATCCCGCCCTCGGTGATGCCGGGGGAGCGGAGCCGGGGAAATAGGTGTCCAGGAAGGGCGCAAAGTGTCGCGCAACGCGATTGCGTCCCGACTATAATCACCACTGTATTGAGGAGACCGCCGGTGGTCCGGCAACAGTAAGAGCGGCGAGACCGGCTATGAGTGGTGCAAGAGTCCTGAGGGAAGCTCAGGAAACGATAATTCAGGTTGGTGATGGCCGTCACACTCCAAGAGTTGGCGCAACGGTTTCTCGGAAAGGTCAGGGGAAACGAAGCGCAGCAAATAGAAAGCGTGGCTACTCTCACAAGTGCCGGGCCGCGCGACATCGCTTTTCTGGCCGATCGCAGCTTTGCCGGCCAATTGGCCGGCAGCAAGGCCGGAGCTGTCATCCTGAGTACAGCAGACGCTGCGAAATTCCCGGGGAATGTCCTGATTGTAGACAATCCTCGCCTGTGCTTTGCCCAGGTTGCGGCGCTGTTGCATCCTGAACCCAAGTACAGTCCCGGAATCCATGCCAGCGCCACCGTCGCATCCGATGCGCAGGTGGCGCCGGATGCGTGGATCGGCCCGCAGTCGGTGATCGAGTCCGGTGCGCAGATCGAGGGTAACGTTTTTGTTGGTCCCGGGTGCTTCATTGACAGGGGGGTCGTGATTGGCGAAGGCAGCAGGCAACTGGCACATG
>JAJXUF010000149.1 GCA_021783175.1 Pseudomonadota bacterium | reverse complement strand
CGGCGGATAGAGGCGACATTGATGGTCGCGGCTGGCGGCTCGGCGACCTTACAGACAAATGTGGTAGCGGGGGCTCGATTCGGCACTTACTTGCGACGGTTCCAAGGCAACGCCGTCCGTCTAGCCAGTAGGATCGTCTTGTGTATTTTAGGTCGGACTGGTCTCGATGGAAATGAGCGCATTTCGTAGCTGTGTCGCCTGTTCAGAGGCCGCGTTGTCGAGTGCAGCGCGGTTGCGCGCAAGGCCCGCCAAAGTCAATTGACAAAGCTGAATTAGGGCCAGCGTGCCAATGCTGAGGTTCAACACCGCCTTCCGCTGCTCAATCCCCGCCTCTGGGGATACGTTCACGTGAAACATTAGCTTTGAAGTCGGATATCCCAAGAGCGCGTTGGACACTCCATCGACGCCAACTTCGGGGATATTCTCGGGAACGATCAAGTCGAAGGTCGCACTTGCTTCCCGAACGTTCTTCACTGTAGGCATTGATGAGCTCCAGTAGACGGGAAATTCATTTCAGAAATCGAGGCGCCCTCGCGGGAGGCTGGGATTCTGACGGGATCCTGAAAATCGATAACGGATGTTAGTGGCGACGGGTTAAGATTTCTAACCACAATTGGCGCGCCTGCCGCTCCCGCAGAAGACACGAACTGCGCGCGCTGCAATAATTTTGGGTATTCTGAAACAAACCCTTCCGCAAAAAGCGCCGTCGGTGACAAATCTGAAGTCTCGGCCACAAACCTACTAAACGGCAGGAATTTGACTATCAAAGCCACGTCGAACGCGGACGCTAATTTGATCAGCGTCGTTAAATTATAGCGGCCGTACGACGGATCCTCGAGGCGCGCAATTGCCGATTGGCCGTGGACGCCAATTTTCGATGCGAGTCTACTCTGCGACCATCCCTTCGCTTTACGTTGAATACGAATCTGATGAGCAATTCCGTGCTCGATATTCGCGCGCACATAAGCGTCGCGAAATTTCTTACTCGCCAACCTTTTCAGTCTGCCCATCATGGAAGTCGATTTCTCGCGCACTTGCCACACCCGCTTTGATTTCCGCCATCCGCGACATCGCTGTTTTATGCCATGTTGCGGGTATTAAAGAATTCCCCTTCTCAATCGCCCAAATGAGAATCGTGAAATCCGTGCTGTTAGGTCCAAAATAGCCAATCGGTCTCTGTTGCACGCTATCGGCCTTGAAACGAATCTCATAAAATTCTCTAAACCGCCTATTATCGGTTAGCTTCGCCGCCTTCGGTCTTCGCCACTCCTGCTTTGGCAACGAGGCCAGGTAACTGACTGCGACCTCGAAGCTCGCACGCAATTCCGCAGTCGCGGAATCGTATTGATCCTGTACATCGCACTTTGCGGAATCATGCACGAACGTAAGAATTTTCCAGTGAAATTTTATCACATTTTTGTGATTTTCTATCGCTAGAGTCAATTTGGCGATCTTACTCGGCAGCCGTTTCGTCCTGTTTTTCAATGACTTATATGGTCCCGGCTTTACGCGAACGCGGGGATGTCGCAGTCTACAACTATTACCCGCGGCCCTAACAGTCCCCCTTTCCGTCAATATCTGTGCGACCTGGTGACACCAGGCCGCCGTTGAGCCGCGCTTCACCTCCCGCGATCTGTTCGATGCTCGCCAGCCGTGGCGCAAGGGGAGGGTCAGCCGCGACGGGACGCGGCCGGCCATCCGTTCCATCTGCACCACGCGGCGACCAGGGGCAGCCCACCCCTGGCGCATGATCCGCACGATCTACTGCCTCGAATGCGCTACGGACGCTGCACGTGTGCGCGCAATCTGGGCCGAGCCGAGGGAATAAATTGCCTCGCACCGTGTCACGCGCGACGCATGCGCCAGCTCCGCTCATGCGACGCGGGTTCCTACGGCTGGTTTGGATACTCCGGCGCTCAACCATTGAACACGCTTCCGATTCGCGACATGCTGCCAAAAGGCGGCGATCCTTGGAACATCTCTCCAAATCAATCAATAACAATGCGCCCGATTACTGGCGCCGCGAGCACTTTTGCACTGCCACACACCGAATTAAAAGTGCCGTCGCAGTATCTTCGCGGTATCGCGCGCCAGATTGCGCTAGGTATCGTCGACTTTCGGACCGGTGGCTCGACCAGGAATGCTATCGACGATTATTTGTGTCAGCGCCCGTTGTTGCTCCATCGCGTTCGCCAGTCGAATTAATGCCTGAAGGGAGTCTAGGTATAATTTATCGCGGTCGGCATACCCCTGAGAAATGTAAGCCTGCACCTGGATATCGCCTTCCGAAAGCTTTAGGCCCAACGAACGCATAATGCTGAAAATCAGGGCGGCCTGCGAAACTTCGGCGCGCCTCGCTTGCGCCTCCGAGGCTGGTTCGCGGACCACCGCGTGATATGCTCGCCAAGCTTCCATCACCTTGTTGTTATCGTTGAATTCTGCGGGAATCAAATTAATCGCAACGTTGTATTGAGGATCGGCGGGAATATGACGCGTCGATAACAGCATGCGCATAATTTGCACTCGACGTTCGCGAATCCGTCTGCGGCGCTCAATTGCTAGCGTAATGACGACAGCGACGACTGGACCCAATACTATTGCGCACAGAGTGAGCCAGTCATTTTGGGTCATCGAACACTTTCCAATTGGCGACCACGCCGCAAGAAATCGTACATCGATGTCACGTCCTTCGCACCCGCGCTATGAGTCAGCGCGCAACCGTTCCATAGAAAATCCATTGTGATGGACGAAGGATCTTGTTTGCAGAGCCGCGCATTAATCATTCCTGTCCAAGCGCGCGTCGACTGCAATTCCAAGACTCCTCTGCTGCGCAACCCAACGACCTATATACCTCGTAATCGGCTCTAAAGGCTTCACGAGTAGCAGGTTGGCGTCCACGCGGATTCTGAAATTTCTGAGCGTGAAATATAGGCGTCTCCATGTAAGACTAACGCCACTGAATATCGTCTAAACGTCGGCAAATTCGAAATTAATTGCACTCGACTTAAAATGGACCCATTTTGCCAACTTACTCAACGACCTTGGACTCATATAAGCAGTACTCGGCATACGTCACTCCTGCGAGCGACATATTTAGACTCGACATCTATCGAGAACCTTCCCTTTTAGACCGGCACGAATCGGGTAGCCGGCGAAATTTTCCCCTGCAGCGCAATCAAGATCTGCTCTAGTTCGACGCGGGCTTCGGCTTGCAGACCCATGCACTTTGCAATTCCTTCGGCGTCCGTACTAAGGCGTGACGCAAGCGAGAGCGTCCAACTCATATCCCGTTGCTCCTTAAGACTGTACGCATGGAGGTGAAATGAATCACCAAGTGCTGCTCGACCCCTCAGATGTGAGAAATTAAATTCCCTCGCCATATAGTTGAAAAGCTTGTCTTGAATCGCAAGAACCAACTTCCTATTCACATGTTCAAACGTCTCAATTTTGTGGTGCATCTGCACGAGAATAGTCTTGGCCGTCATTTTCCAATTCATGCCATAAGGCTTATCAGAGTCTTCCGCAATGTCATTGCGTGGTACCCCAAGAATGCTGAGCAATCGCTGCCGTTCCGGCCAAACTGTACCAGTAGTGTCAAGAGTTTGAAGTTCGATTCCCACGAAATCCCGCACCTTGCCGTCTTTGGCGGATACGAGGACGTAGTCAACGCTCCCCCCGGGGACGGCAATCTCCGAAACGATATGCAGCTCGTTACCCGGCTCATGCAGCGTGAGCAGGTGGAGGCAATCCGCGAAAATTTGCCGAGCCTCAATGAGCCGAGTCGGACAAATAATAATCGGCTCTGGCGGTCGACCGTAAAGAACGGTACAAGTCCCGATTGAGGTGGTTGGATCACTCTTCCGAACCTTGTAGCAAGTCTTTCCGAGAAATGGGCACTCCTGCTTTTTGACAATTTTCGTCCAGTTTTTCGATAGCTGTGTGGACCGACCGAACAACTCGACAACGTAGTTCATAAAAGACACGCACAGCGATCCGCGGCGTATGCCAAATAGTCGTCCGACAGGTCGATGCCGATAGATCGCCGTCCAAGATTGCGCGCCGCGAATAAAGTCGTCCCAGTGCCGCAAAATGGGTCAAGGACTATGCCGCCTAATGGACATGTTGCAAGGATTGGAATCCTGCACAGGTCCGCAGGATAGGGAGCGAAGTGCGCTTCCCTACGTTGGCTGTCTTCGGGAATGATGTCCCAGACGTCGGTCGGCTTGCTGCCGTTTGGATGATATTTTAGAAAATAGAACCCACGATCCCGCAATTCCTTAGCTCGTCCGGACACATTCTCCTTATCGGAGTGCGTGGCCCGCTGCTGACCGCGAATAATCATCCTGAAATCCGAGATTTTTCCCGCCGCAACGTCACCCAAAATAGACTCAAGAGACTCGAACGCTTTACTCTTCTCGTGTTCATTCAAGCTCGTAGATAATTCAAGCTGACGCTTATATCGAACGCCAGAAACACCAGTAGCAGATACAACAGCTCCGTTAACGACTTTCGCTTCGCGACGCTTAGATCGGATTGCGTCTGCGTCGTAGTAGTACCCTCTCGGCCGCTTGACGAAGTGGAATATGTTTTCGTGAACGTTACCAAGTCGATCCTTAGTATTATCCATGCCACTTTTGACCTTATTCCAAATTACGCTGTTACGCAGTATCCAGCCCTGTCTATCGGTAAGCTCGAATGCAACTCGCCACGGAATTCCGAGCAACCCCTTGTTTTCGTAGGTGTCCCCAATGTTGAGCCAGAACGACCCCTCGTTCTTCAGGACCCGCTTCAACTCATGGAAAATGTCTGCAAGCGACTGAACGAATTTCCGATAGTCCACCTCCAGCCCGATTCCACCATTTGCATATTCTCGTTTGCCCCAGTAGGGAGGCGATGTCATGGCGCAATCGACGGATTCGCTCGGTATTTCCCTAAGAACGTGCAGCGCATCCCCGCGAAGCAATAAAGGAAGCAAACTCGTATCGTTAGCAAACCTACGGAACGCAGGTCCGTACCCATCACGATTCAGCGCGGGATGGGCGACTAGCGAACAAACCTTCGCGTCTACCAAGCTCTGCGGTGCACAATCGCCGGGCGACTCTTCAATCAATGCAGATTCTGCCATGTCATCCTCGGATATTCCTGTGACGGGGCCCCGCAGGATCACGCCTCTACCCCGAGGGCTAAACTATAACCGGACTGACCTCAGCGGTGTGGAGGGTTTACGGTCCGCGGGGCCCATAATCGACTGATCGACCGCGGCCGGCTACGACCGCGTGCCTCGGGCCTTGAAGTGCAGCAATCGATCGCTCACACGAGTTGCAAGTGACGGCGGACAAACCTCGTTCACTCATGTAATGCATTCCGCTTTTTCGCGAGTGTTTGCCATTGGCGATCACATCGCGATAATTATCGTTGCGTGCCGGCCGCGTCAATGGAAAATCGCGAAGCGCATCTGTCCATTCGTGCACTTCCAAAGGATTGTCTATTTGATCGAATCCAATTTCTCCGAGGCTCTTATGCTTTTCCATTCGGGACACACGGCGCTCCCGCGAGCGGAGCGCAATGACCCCTCGGCATTACCTGGGGAAGTTCCTTTCGGCGGCGGAACGGCGCAACGACCAGGCTATCAACGGATGCTCAGCGCCGCGCGCGCGCATGAGTTCGATGTGATCGTCGCTGAGGACACAAGCCGCTTGTGGCGCAACATGGCCGAGCAGTCCCCTCGCCTCGCGGAGCTTTCCGACCTCGGTATCGCGGTCGTCACGCACGATCTCGACACGCGGCATGATTCCGCCGAGATCATGGGCGCTGTTGGCGGCGCGATGGCGTCGGCCTACCGGAAGGAGATCGGACGCCGCACGCGCCGCGGCCTTGAGGGCCTCGCCCGCAACGGGAAATCTGCCGGCGGCCGGGCATACGGATACACGCCAGCGGCAACGAGCGACGCCGGTCAAATTGAGGTTGATGAGGACCAGGCGCGCATCGTCCGGCGGATCTTCGAGATGTTTGCCGATGGCCAGAGTCCGCGCGCCATCGCCGCCGTGTTGAATCGCGAGCAGGTGCCATCACCGGGCGCGAGCTGGGGGCGCGAGAGTCGCCGCAAGGGCGGATGGTGTGCTTCGGCGATCCACGGCAATCCGACGCGGGGTCTCGGGATTCTGAACAATGAAACCTACGTCGGCCGGGTAATCTGGAATCGGTCGCGGTGGGTTCGGTCCGCTGCCGATTCGAGCAAGCGCCGGCAGGTGCAGAATCCGCGCAAGGATTGGATCGTCCGCGAGGATGAGCGGCTGCGGATCGTGAGCAGTGAGCTGTGGGCACGGGTCAAGGCGCGCCAGGTCGACCAGGCCCACCGCATCGGCGCACGTATCGCCGCGGGCATGTCAAAGGCCGACGCGATCCGCACGGGCGCCGGCCCGAAGTTCTTACTGTCGAGCCTCTTGCGCTGCGGGGTCTGCGGATCGAGCTACGCGATTGCCGGGCGCAATGTGTACGCGTGCAGCCGGCACACGAGCGGCGGTTCGGCGTTGTGCGCCAATGACGCCCGCCTTAACCGGGCGGTAGCCGAGCGCGAGGTGCTCACCGGGATCAAGAGCCAGATGCGCTCGCCGGCCGTCATCGAGGAGATCTGCAAGCGGGTGCGCGCGGCGCTCCGTGCCAAGGCGCCAAAGACGCCGGATCATGCCGCGCGGATCGCGCAGCTCAAGGCCGAGGTGGACAATTTAGCCGACGCGGTCGCGAGCGGCGCCCTGCGGGCCTCCCCGGCTCTCGCGAAGCGACTGGCGACCGCCGAGGCCGAGCTGCAACAGTTGGAATCGGCGGCGGTCCAAGCGCCCGCCCCGGCCAAAGCGGACGTTACCCGGTTGCTGGCGGACCTACCGGCGCGGGCCGGGCGGGCGGTCGACGAGTTGGAGGTGACGCTCTCCCGGGGCGACGTAGCGCGCGCACGCGAGGAAATCCGCCGCCACGTGGGCACCGTGACGGTCGAGGCAGACGAGCGGGAAATACGGCTTTATAGCGAGCTTGGGAACGTCGCCGCGGCCCTTTTGAGGGCAAACGGAACGCACGCAAGTTTGTTTGGTAGCGGGGGCAGGATTTGAACCTGCGACCTTCGGGTTATGAGCCCGACGAGCTGCCAGACTGCTCCACCCCGCACCGGAGTAGCCCGCTATTCTACCGTAGCGCCA
>JAJXUF010000033.1 GCA_021783175.1 Pseudomonadota bacterium | reverse complement strand
ATCCCGACGATGCGGCAATCCCGCGCGACGACATCGCGCGGATACTGGATGCCATGCGTGCCCTGCGCATGGTGGACACCACCATCTATCTGCGCACCGGCTCGATTAACATCTTCAATGGCATGGTGAGCCTGACCTTTTCCTGCGACGGTTCGCACTACATGCGCTACGACGAGTTCTTGTCCAAGGGTGCCATCTTCTGGTCCGGTGACGCCGTCTGACCGCTGGTCGCCGGTCGTCAATACCGAGAGTTAGGCGGTCCGATCCGGATATAGTCGTTGCATTGCAGTCGATGTCCCCGTAGGTGGTTAGGAAGTGCCCTCCGGTTGTTCCGGCAGCTATTCCCGCTAGATTTCCCACAGAAATCGTCACGGCAATACATCAATACATCGCAATCCAAACAGCAGGCATCATTCTCCTCAAAACCGGCACCATAAAATGGCTTAACGATGACATGGGGGTTCGGCTTCATTTCCCAGCGGAACGGGGACGCGGAAGTGTTCGTCCAACATTCGACGATTTCAGGCAGCGACCAGAAAAGTCTCACTGAAGGTAGGCGGGGTCACGTTCGCCATGAAGACGGAACCGAAGGGTCCATCGGCGATGGATATTCAGTCGGCCTAGGCGCGCAAATCTGCCGGCACTGCACAGTGCGACATTGCGCTCACGACCCTGCCGGCAAGCGGGGCTTTATCGGACGCGGCCCGCGCACCAATTCACCAGCGCGACGATCAGCATCACCCCGTCATCCTTTCTGCCGCGCCGCACGCCGCATATTGTCCGTTATCCAACAATGGCCGATAAGCGAAGTTAATTTGCTTATTCCGGCGAATGCGCAGACGATCGACCTTGCGGGCGTGTTTATCCCTTGCAGTCCGCAATGTTCCCCAGAACCAATGGCGATCTTTGGCGGCGGGGCGGTTAGCGTCCCGACGTCACATCATGCAGGGACCTGCCCATGAAACCATTGACGGTTGCGCCGCACGACACCAAGACATCCGGCCGTGAACACGGCGACCGCGACACCGAACCGGCGGCGCGGCACGGCATCCCGGGAATTGCCTCACGGCCTGGCCCCTTGAAACCGGGGACCCCAGCCACCACTCAACAAATTGAGCCCTTCCAATGAGGACACCGGCCATGGGTGCATTCCTGCATGTCATCCGCGATGAGGACGTTCCAGTCAAGGCATGCGGACGTGAGTGCGCGGACATGGAGCCGTCATCACTGCCTGTACTGCCGGCCGAACCCCCGCTCTCACTGCTGGCACTACAGCGTGAGCAGCCGGATATGGTGTTTCCGCTGGAATGGCTGGAGGAGATGGAAACCAGCAAGACGATTCACTGACTCGCGTACCCGCCAGGCCGCCATTTCTTCTGCATGCGTCTTGCGTCCGCCGCACACCTCGCGGCGGTCACACGTAGAACAGGATCGCCACATAATGACAACTGCTGCCGGCGAGCACAAACAGGTGCCACACGCCGTGCATCCACGGATAGCGGCGATCGAGAACATAAAACAGCACCCCTGCCGTATAGAACAGGCCGCCTGCCAGTAGCCAGAGAAACCCGCGAAACGGCAACGCCGCCAGCAGCGGCCGGAGCGCCAATAGCACCAGCCAACCCATCGAGAGGTACAGGATGAGCGGCAACACCCGCGGGCCGCGCAACGGCAGCGCATCGAGCACCAGACCCAGCACCGCCATGCCCCAAATGGCGCCGAACATCCACCAGCCCCCGTTTCCGTTGAGCGTCACCAGCACGAATGGCGTGTAGCTGCCGGCAATCAGCAGGTAGATCGCCTGATGATCGAGCACGCGAAACACCTGTTTCGCCCGCCCCTCCAGGCTGTGATAGAGCGCGGAAACAAGATAAAGCAGGGACAGCGAAGCGCCATAAACGCTGAACGCCACAATCCTGCGCGTGCCACCGCTCTGCGATGCCGACACCACCAACACCACGGTACCGGCCAGCGCCAGCGCGGCGCCGACTAGATGAGAAACACCATTAAATCGTTCGCCCTTGATCATGCTATTTTTGATTTTCGCTTGTTGAATATGTCGAAAATAGCACAGGAAGTTGTTTTCGCATCCGCCAATGGTGAACAGTCATGATCGAACATCTCTCCATTACTGGAAGACATGTACGCGTTCCAAGTGGCTACAGCGCGTTCGACGTCCCCTTACATTTGAGTAGCACTGCGATTTAGAGTCAAATTCCCTAACCTGAAGGAGATTGGACAGGAAGAAGCGGTTTTCAGAAGAACAAATCATGGGTTTTCTGCGCGAAACCGATGGCGGCATGCCGGTCAAGGAACGCTGCCGCAAGCACGGGTTTTCGCAAGCAAGCGACTAACTGAACCGCCAAGTGAACAGCAAGGCATGGAAACTGGCGCTGCAGCGTACCGGCATCGAAAACGTCCGCTGGCACGATCGGCGTCACACTTTAGCCAGCTGGCACGTCCAGTCCGGTACGCTGCTGCAAGTACTGCAAGAACTTGGTGGTTGGAGTTTTTACGAGATGGCATTGCGGTATGTCCATCTCTCGGCGGTGCACTTGGCAGATTACGCCGAGAATCTTTGCGGGCCGAAAGTTCTTGACCGCACACTTTACGGCACACTTAGTTCGCAAACAGCGGTGAACGCGTTATAAGTTATTGATAACTGGTGGACCGTGCAAGATTCAAACTTGCGACCAACTGGTTAAAAATTTGCTGCCGAATCGAACGTAAGTCGATGAGAACAAGAAACAAGGCGTCAGCGCGTGTCTAATACTCTGACTAAGTTATAGGCAGATATTCCGCGATAAAAACAGATACTGGCAGATAGTATTAGACAGATTTCTGGCCTTGGAACGGTACCGCCCAACTCGATCGATGCGCCTGGCTATCCCATCGTCGCGGGCTGTTTCACACACCGGTGGTGGCGCGACTGCGAATTCGCCAAGGACACTCTCAAAAACTCCGGAGTGAAAATCGGCAGTTCACGCAGCCTTGCGCGGCGCAACGGTGAATTTCAGACCTAGAGCACGCATCAACTCCATCACGGTATCGATTTTTGGATTGCCCCGGCGCGAGAGGGTCCGATAGAGACTCTCCCGGCTCACCCCGGCGGCCTTGGCGAGCGCGGCCATACCCCCGCGAGTCTGGGCGACATTGCGCAGTGCCTCGAGCAGCATGGCTGGTTCCCCATCTTCCAATGCGGCATTCAAGTAAGCAACCACATCCTTCTTGGTCTTGAGATAATCCGAGGTCTTGAATCGAACACTTTTCATTGCTGCCTCCGGCACTCTCGCCAACATGACTTCGCAATTTCAACGTCCCGTCCCTGTGTCGATTTATCGCCACCACAGAGCAGAAACACCACTGTCTTCCCTTCGCGCCCGAAATACACGCGATAACCCTTTCCTACGAAAATCCGCATTTCGAACACTCCTTCTCCCACCGGCTTCCAGTCCCCCTCCAGACCAAGTCGCAATCGATCAAGCTGGATAAGAACCCGCGTTCTGGCGCGTTCGTCCCTGAGTCTTGCTATCCATCGATCGAATGGAATTATCCCATCGGACCGGCGGAATTTGCGAATTTCAGTCACCGAATGATTGTAGCCTACACGCTACACCTGCGCAAGTTTCCGACCAGCTTAAAATAGGGTGTCTGGTGGTCAAGGCCGACACGCCGCGAATTGCAATTAGCCGTGGTGGTGGCTTGCTGGCTGCCGTCGGAAAACTGTCGGGAGGATAGCGGAAACCGACGAG
The DNA here is from genome assembly GCA_021783175.1 of Pseudomonadota bacterium. Next base: position 25,836 of record JAJXUF010000033.1, on the reverse strand, counting down.
TCCACGGCCCGTATTCGCAAGCGCCCAACTCCTGTTGGTCGTTGTTTCCGCAAGCCGGCTGCTCGAAAGGCAGCTTGGTTCGCGACACCCGCCGGAGAGCCTACAAGTGCAATTCGGCCAAAGCGGCCCCACGAACATCGAGTGACCAGCGGCCGCTGACGAGCCATAAGCCGCCAGAGGCATAGCGAGCGGTAGACGTAATGTCCGTTTAGGGCTTCGATTGGCGCACAGTTACTTTACCGTAGCAACCAATCGCCACGGATAAAAGACCGATTCCAGCGACCAAACTAATTAGCGGAAAGGCGATGTATGGCAGAAGACTGCCACCACCAAGGAAAGAATGTGCCAATTCATAGGCCGGAATATCCAAAATAACCCAGATCGCAATGGCTATGCTGACGGGTCCGCTTGTTTCACCATTGAGCGCACGGCCGCAATGTGGACAAATAAATGTTGCGCGCAGCTTCCACCACGAGATCGCATTTTTACAGACCGGGCAGTGAGCGGCACATCCTTCTGTCCTAAATTTCATCTCGGCGCGCTCCCGGAACCCAGATTAGTTTCATCAAGCAGTCTTTGCGCCCACCTGTCAGAGGGATCGAGCGCCACTGCTCGCTCAGCCCAAAGGCGGCGGACATCAACTTGGTCTTCCGGCGTTCGGTTGTATTTCTCGAACAGCCACTCGCTAGTCGGTTGTTGGACAACAAGGGATTCGCTCTCAACCCACCCTGTCAGCCCTTTCATCTTTCCACCAAGCGTGGTCACCAACACCCACTGATTACTTGTTTTCTGGATTTTCACCTGCGTGGCGATTGGAAGTTTACCAAGGATGGCACTTTTCGCATCAGGCTCCGCGCGAACATTCCCGGATGCTGCCACGACAAATCGCAGAAGGCCGGCGTAGGCGTTTTCCGGAAAGAATGGTGCCATGTCCGCGATTTTTGGCCGGTAGTCCTGGTTGAGCCTCATAACGCGGAGCCACCATTTGGTGCTACGTATTGCCGGACCGGACGCAAACTCATAAGGATTACGACAATGTACGGTCATTGGTTCCACCTCTTCGAGAACCAGGATAGAAAACAAATCAACGGGGTTAACTTGCCAATGCCGCGACCACTTAATGCCGGCCGTGGCGACTGGAGTTCCTTGCCAAGCATTGGTAATACGATACAGGCGTTGCAGCCCCGTGGCGCGAACGGTCGCGTCAATGCCAGCACCGGTGCCAACGGAAACGGCAAAAAAGCCGTTCGGTTCGCAGGCATAGTGTGAGACGCCTCCTCCCCACGTGGCATTGACTATGCCGTGACCATCAACCGAAGGTACTGTGCAGATGGCCGGACTGGGGGTTATCGTCTTGTCGTCAGGCGTAGCCGATGGCCCGATCGTGCAGTGCTGGTCCAGCAGGACCTGGCTATTTTTCACAGCATCTGCGAACCATCCCTGCTCAAAGTCGGTCTCTGCGAACATCGCACGGTCGAGATCCGGTTGGGTGAGGTGCCGAGGCGGGGAAGGCACTTTCTCTTTGATTTCGGTTCTGCGGGCCGGATCGCAGGGAAGCGTCCCGTCGGGATTTTTGCTGCCAGGTTTATCCCCACAGGTCCACGCGCGCAGGGAACTTCGATCGATAGCGACACGTCCATGGCAGGACCCGAAGCTCCCCTCGCCAAAGTAATAGGTATCGACAACAAATTCCTGTGCGCTGACTGAGAGGCCACTCGCCGCGCAATCCACCAATGCAGGATGCCGAAGGAGTCCAAGGCGCATAGTGTTGAGATCGACAAAACCGATGCCGCCGATCCCGGCACTCCCCTCACCCGAGTAGAAATCAATAGCGAACCAGATCCGGTTACCCTCACGAACCACCGGACCGATTTTAGAGTCAATATCGTCAATCTCATCCACCGTTGGCCGGAAATATCGGATCATGGCATCGGTGGCGTCGGGGAGTTTTGTTGTCGTCACGGCACCGTCCGGTCCGATTCGCTGGATTTCCCTTGCGCGGACCTCATACGAGAAGCCCCCCGCATGAAAGCTCGAGATCACTCCCGGTGATAAGACGCCTGCATGGGCCGATCCCCCGAAGAGCACCAGGCAGACCGGGAGCAGTCCCTTGAATAGTCGACTTATGAACCGTGTATGCAATTTGGGCAATCCTGTTGCCTACCTATTCTTTATCTTAGTACGCCTTTGGGCAGCATATTGGAGCGGAACGAGTCGCAGCCTTGCAAAAAACTGAACCACGCTGCTAAACGGCAGCTCAGGGTCGGTAGCGGTCGATTTAGGCTCACACATCAACGGTCCGCTTTGGCCGACGACTTGCCGGTGAGGTGCCGATACAGACGGCTGCTGTACATCGTTACCCGCCTTTCGGGCGGTGCCAACACAAAGGTCAGCAGCGGGTCGAGAGTGGGAAGCAATTAGACACCCGTTGGCAAACGGGTTTAACTTCCTGATTTTTGGTGGGCCGTGCAAGATTCGAACTTGCGACCAACTGGTTAAAAGTCGTAGCAGTTAAATCGCAATCTTAACCATAACAGTCACTTGCGACGCTTGCCGCTTCCTTGTGACCGATGAAAAACGTTGATTTTCAGTGGCAGCCAAAGTTGATTTGACACAAAATTGGCACACCTATCTTTGCGTCCAGTAAGGCATGCTAAGCGGGATCAACGCCATGGATCTCATATGGTGAATGCCCTAGTCTGGCAATCTTGCAAGACCTTTCGCATTGCCAGACACCGATATCCATCCTAATCGCTGTCGATCAGAAACTTTTTGCCGAACTCGACTGAATGATTGGAACGTCATCATTTTCACACAGCCGGTCCGTCAGCGCCCCAACCTACTCAGGCTTGCCGTGGCTGTCACTTCACACGGTGTTAAGTATTTTGCAAGGGCCCCGGCGACATCAACCGATGTTCCAAGGCCAGGCACTATCGCGCAAATCGTAAACAGCAACAGCGCGAAATACGCTTAATTCGTATCGTGTGATCAGCCCAGGTACTGTCTCGGCCCCAAGTTCTGACGAATCGACATCGACCAACTGGGTTACATAATCGGGTAGATTTTCATTTTTGTATCGTTCATCATCATTAATAAAAGTAAGAAACCACTTCTTACTATAAACATATTGCATGTTTCGTAGGTTAGGTTGGCAGCAGAACATGCAGGAAAAAGGTCTAGCCGCGCCGAGGAGCGCATTCTTGGCAATTCTTTTTCCGTGGTGTCCATCTGCAAAACGCTTTACGACATGCGCGTCCGCCATAAAAACGCTCGTGTCGAATACTTGTGCGCCGCAACAGTCAGCAGTTGTTTCTGAATCGGCCACGCCATAGAACATGTAAAAAGGAATGTGGCCTGTCGCCTGCGCATAACTAAGAATCGTTGTTAGTTGGCTTTGTGTCCCAAACGGGTAATTCAGCATTGCGTGGTAGGCAGCGTATTTTTTTGTGAGTTTCTTTGCCTGAAAGACCAACGGCAGGTGATGGGTTTTCCCAACAAGCCACAACTGCAGCTGGAAGTCCGCACCAGTCGTTGTGCTTTCTTCCTGCCGCGTGAACGTATGGATATCAATGTACTTAAACCTGTCGTCGGCTTCGCGCCATTTCCATACCAAGTAGTCCGTGATGGACTCTTCCTTGACGTCATGAACATTTAGCACGAAGTTCTTCACTTCTGCTGAAACCGCCTTGTTTGCATCACAAAGGTTCATTTTGCGTAAACAAGCGTAAGCTAAATCAATTTGGAAAAAACCATTTGAGAAACAATGCACAAATCAAAACATAAACGCCCGCGCACTTACCACGTCTAGGACTGTAACGCTTACGCTCCAATCAATGTTGTTTAATCACGTTTTTCTTTGCGATCCAGTTTACTTTGTTAGGTTACCCCAATGATACAGGCTGAAATGCGTTCATCGGCCCTTTGCATCACGGGAAACTGCTCGAATACCTCCACCAGCCGGTATCGAAATTCCTGACCCTGCCTCAATACATCAGTCCGGATATCTTTCAATAACAGTGGTCGGAAGCGCTGCTCCTTTAGGCGCTCGTACCAAATTGGTCGGATTAAATCCATCCATCGTCTTGCTACTTCATCCCAGTCGGGTTGCGTGTCTGGGTTATAGAAGGTAAGTGCATCCTTGAGCGCCTTGAGTTTCTCCAAGGCGCTTTGATCGCGGGCCTTCTGCGCATCATCCAGAAAACTGCTAACAGCGATTTCCATTTCCTCTAACGCGCGCTGCTTCCTAGCGGGAAGCAGCTTGCGTTCCGCGTCCGCAAGCCTCGAAAGAAAGCGTGACAGACACACAGCCGCCGAATCGCTCATCGGACAATTTTCTGTCTCTGGCACAAGTCGCTGTCGAAGCTCATCACATACGGCGCCAAGCTCCGTCACGGGAACTCCTTGAAGGCTTGGCAAAAACACCCAGCGCGGTACATGAAACTCACCGCCAGCCACACAGAAAAATGCCCACGGCGTATCGCTCCTGACGAGGCTGACACGTGACAAAACACGTGCAGTCACTTTCCGATAGTGCTCATACGTCTCGCTGTCGACCAGCGCAGTCGGACCATCTATCAGGGCGCGAACTGGCTCAAAGGCGTCTTGTATTCCGTCCCATGCACCATGTTCTATTTCCCTTTCATATTCCTTCATCAATTCCTTGGTTTGGACCGGCTTGGCTTCTGTCGATCGCATGGCATCAGGAAGTGGTAGATTTGATCCGAGCAGGGCATCTACAGTTTCGTAACGCTCAATAAAACGCTCATCCGACGAAAGCGCGAACTCCTCAGCATCGTCCGGCCACCATGCCTCGATGGACTTATGGGGACTATCGAGACGATCAATACGCCCGACACGCTGCTCGGCTATCCGGACTACGCTGGGCATGTCAAGATGCACGAGCGCGGCGGCCTGTTGCATATTTACGCCCTCCGCAAGACTGTCGGAACATAGACCAATCACCGCGTTCTCACCCGACCCAAGTGCAAATGCCTCTAGCGCACCCTCTCGATCCGACGACGGGTCGCCCGTGGCAATGATGATTCTTGCTTCCGGGTTCTGACGCTTGATATGACGATTGATTTCCGCAAGCGAGATCGGGCGGCTGTCGAAAGCGAGCACTAGGTTTTCCTTCTCCATCAGTCTGAGCAGAAAACCTGCTTTTTCACGTTCCCGGCCATCGCTCATGCTCCTGACGTTTCGGTAAATCTCTTCGTATATCGCCAGGTCGTGGGCACAAACCTCGATATGCGTTGCGTTGTCGGACAACCATTCCGGCAGGGTGATTGACAGCTTGTTGATGGGTAGCGCTCCCGATATTTCTTCAAGTCTACCGAGCACATTACCGGTCGCCGTGTGTTTGCGGAAATCCAGATCAAAATCGCTGCTCGCCTTTTCGGTGCCGACAATGTGCTCCGCCAGAGCCACGCGCGAGGAACGCAATGACTTCATAATCTGGAATCGCGCAATTTTTTTTGCTGATGATAGGCGGCCTCTTAGAAAATTCTCTTCTGTTGCGCCGCGTCTCCGGAGAACTTCAGGCATCTCAATGGGGTTTTGAAAGTGCGTAACAGCATACAGCTTGCCTGCAAGCACTCGAATCTCAGCCGCTAGCTCGCGATCTTTCGCTGACTCGTGCAACAAATACGTCTTCGCCTTGTGTTTCGGGAAACGGCAGCGTCGCCCTTCCTTGTCCACATACAAGTCTGGCTCACGCTCGATCAACCGATTCAGAAGTCGCTTGGTACGCCGCACGGTGAAACGCTTAATTTCCTGGCGCAGAACTTCGATTTCTTCATCTTCGAGCGATCTATCGAGATTCTTGGTCCCAAGCAACTTTCGAAACATGTCCAGAGTCGAGTCATGCAGATTGTCTGCACCAAGCATGTCAGCGATCCGCAACAAATCAACGACACTGCGGTTGATCGGAGTAGCCGTGAACAGCATCACGTGGTCGGCCATGTTTCGCAGAAGATTCTGGGTTCGGGTTGAACCCATATTCAGAAAGTTGTGCCCCTCATCAACGCATAGAATCTGTGCGCGGCGTAGAGCCTCGAGAGTTAGGTCATGCTTCCGGCTCCTAGCGTGGCTAAGCACGCCGTGAGAATAGACATCCATATGAACACCCGCAAACAGAGATTCCCGTTCCCATGCTGAGGATACCGCAGGCGGACAGACCATCAGCGACTTCCCGTGTCGCATCCGCCCGGTCCGAATGTTGTGATCCGCCACAGCACCGATCAGATGCACGCCCATTCGGGTCTTTCCTGAACCGGTAGCATCGGCAATCAAGACACTGCCTTGGCGGGTCAGGACGTAGAGCGCTTGAGCTATTCCTTGACGTTGCGATGGCCAAAGCCTCCCCTCCTCCGGCAAGTAGTCTCCACGCATATAGGACTGCGCCCACTCACCTTCCAGCAATTCGGCACATGCTCTGGCCAATGCTTCTGGCCAAGTAACCAACCGTAGTAATCTGTCAAGTAACTCAATCAACTCCGCGTTATATTCGTGGCCGAGCCGCCAATAGTTCTCGGCAATCAGCACGAGATCTCGATAACGTGCCGCATCGCCCTTCGCTGTAAAGCGCACATTAGCTTCGAGCTGGCTTGCCATCCCAGGGTGAGTGAAATTGCTGGAGCCGACGGTCGCGGCCTCTTCGGTGCAATATATCTTTGCGTGCAGACGTGTGCCTGAGTTTCCCAGGTAACGGGTAGCCAAACTGCCGGACTTGAGTCGCTCGATGCATTGAATTAGTTTTGCACTGAGCAACAGCGAGATCCCGCGTTTTAGCCAGTAGTTTTCCACCTCCTTCGAGAAGTTTTTCTCAGCAAGCTCGAAGCTTTCGCGCCTTGATGGAAATGGCTCTGAACCGAACAAAATCCGTACGGGTGTGGTTGCTGGACTGTCGGCAATCAGGCTAATGATCCGGTCCAATCCGGCATAGCCAGTTACGATCAATGGCTCCCGCGCCACGTGTAAGTCGCGTTGCACGACATCCGCTACGGTAACGCTTTCGAGATTGAGTGGAAAACGCTCGGGATCGGGCCAATTCAGACCGGGGCGCTCATTGAGCGGGCTGTGGCGCTGCGCGAACAGATCCAACGTGTGCTTCGGTTCCCTACTCAGACAGCCCTCCTGATTGTGGGTCGGACAACAACTCCGCCGCGTGGCGGAATCTATTATTCACTTTTCACCTTCAGGAAACCAATGGCAGGAACTGATCCATCGAACAGGCGGAAAAATTGGCCGGCCAGGGGGCACTTAGTTTGCACAACAGTCGCAATTGCATCGGCGCATCGGGATTTACTTGCTCCACACCCACGCGCACCTGATCCGGAGCAACCAGCCCCAACAGACGTGAAAATTCGCCCGAATAGTAGCGAGGGCAATAACCGACGATTGAGATGGGATCGTTGGTCCGCAACAGCAGCGCCATTGCGTCATGTTCGTTCTGGAGGTCCTGCATCAGAAACAGTCGCTCGCCCGTCTGAAGCTCGCTGACCCGTGCTTGATTTTGCGGGATCAGATGACGTAGCCCGTGACTGAAAAAATAAACCTCATAGTGTTTGTCCGGAGTCGGCTCTGGGCAAGGGAACATCTCCAGTGTATCCGTCGCTCGCAACCCACCGCTACGCGCAAGCACCTCGAGTTCGTTGTGCGCCTGTTCGCTCAAGCCCAGCCAACGCAAGTAATCCGCATACTCTGGCCGGGTCTTTGGCAACAGACGATTCGCGAATAACGGAAACAGGATATCCGAAACGTAAGCAGCATCGAGATCGACCATCCGGCCGAATGGTGTAAAGTTTTTTGACTCCCTAGCGCCTCGGGTGTACACAAACTTGTAAGTCCCATCCGCATAGGTCAGCCGCCCGACGGGTACCCACCGCCGGGTATTGGGGTCCTGCCATGCGACGAAAAGGGCTTTCATGTTATGGTTCCAACCCCGCCCGCGCTACGCAACAAACGAAGTCGATTGATTTCCAGCATTTTAAGAGCGAACTCCCTCGCTGGTTCGGCCATTTCTGATGCGGGGATATTCTCGAATATCCCCCGAAAGTCGGCAAGGCTGACGGCTGCGAGCCGGCCGAGCCAGTACCTTTTTGCTTCGCGTACTTCTAGAAGCTTAGCCGCTTCGTCAAAGGCTGCTAGGGTGGTCAGGGCCTTTTCGCCGTCCTTGGAGTAAAGGGCGGAACGGGCCCGCTCGACGTACCGTTCCACGCTGCGCCCCTGGTCATGGGTATTGAGCCGCTCCGAACGTTCCGCATCCTGCTCGTTTCGCCCGAGGCTGGAGGCATGGTCGAAGGTCGGGGCAAGTGTCAATCGGTTGTCCGATGACAGAATCAAGCCCCAGTTCTCATCGTGCCGATCCTGATTACTGACCAAAGCGTCCAACATCAGGTAGCCAATAAACACACCGGCCACCGTCCTGACCTCCAGCGGGGTACTGTACCCCAGGGGCATTTCGATTGGAATCGGTTGCAGTACAGTCTGCACACCGCGCGGCACCTTGACTGCGAACCGCATGGCGCCACGCATGATGGCCATCACGCGCGATACCGTATGTTTCTGGGCACGGACACGGCGCTCACCGTGGTAATCAGGGTCAAACTTGGCCAACAACTCGTTACCTAGGATCAGACGGCCGCCGCGCGGTACGAAGGTTGGCGAAACTACTCCGCGATGATGCTTCCAGATTGCAAGTTCGTAGTGACCATGCGGCACGCCCAACAGCTCGCACAGCTCGCAGCAAACTTTTTCCGCCCAGTTCTCACCGGTATTGGGTCGGCCCTCCTTGAACAGGCAATGGCGACCAGTGGCATCCCAGAACCAGAATTTCGGCTTAGTGCCGAGTTGTTCCGGTTGTTCCGGTGCATCGTCGGGCACCTGAATGATGGTATACATTCGGGACTAACCAACCTCGCCCAAAAATCCGATAGCCACCAACCCGATAATCCAGCCTGCTGCAAGTAACGCCTTAAAACAGACCGCGGATTGCTGCAGGGCTGTGAAGTTGGTAATTCCTAGCGCAACCGTGAGTAATACCGCGAGGATTTCGGCCTTGCTGTCATATGCTCGAATGGTTGCCTGTGAATCGGCCAGAGCATGTTGAAGGCAGGCAATTGTCGTATTCTTATTGTCGTTATTGGGCATATTGTTTTTCCTTGGAATCGACTTCAATAGTGCCGTTGTGAAAGTGAACCGACGCGGGGTGGTAGCGGCGTCAGTCACGATATAAGAAAATATCCAACCACGAAATAGGTTTGTTTGCTTTCGCGTCGTCTATATATGAAGTTCAACAACCCCATAGTTCCTCCATTCGGCAATTGGGGCAAGGGGGTGGCGATGACGGCCTGTATCGCCGACGCCGTCCTTTCTTGGGAATAAACACGCCCATCCCTTGATGGCCAAACGCTGCCTGTGGCAGCCCGAAGTGTGGGCTCGAGTTCCGGATTGTAATGATGGAGACTAGCCATGCACTTTCCTTTCCCCAACACATCTGAGTAACGTCCTGCACGATCTTTATCCCGATCCGTCTGGAAATTCCCCCCCACAGACAACCACCCGCCAAACACCAAATCCCGCGCCCGACACCCCGCGGGCTGCTCCACACGAAACAGTGATGGGGCAAATCACCAGTCGGCAACCCCGGAACGCCCTGCCGGGCCGCCTCCGGCGGTTCCGCAGGACGGAAAATTTCCGGGTGCCGGCGGAAATTTCCGTCGGGAAAAATTTTCCGACCGGAATTTTCCGTCGAATTTCCACTGTCGTGATGTTGCAGAGTTATGTGCAGTTTACAATGCAATACCTCCTTGTATCGTAAAGGAATTCGGTCGGAAATTTTGCAAGGGTTTGTCGCGGAACTCGGGCAGGGAATTAGGCGGCTTCGCCGCGCTCTACGCGCCTATCCCCTGCGCCTCGGGCAGTGGCTTAGCTTCGCTAAGCCCACGCCCGCGGCCCTCGTTCCGCGATACTGCCGGGTCGGTGCGGAGTCTTCTCTGATTCAGATTGAACACGATGGATGCGTCCGAGGGAATCAGCGCGCAAAGCCACCCACACGGGTGACCTTCCACTTCAGTGTACTATTTAATGGTATCCGCCAGACTGGAATGCGCCGCACGGTCACAACACCGGGACACAAATTCATCTTCTGGCACTATTCCGGCCCCTCAACGCTCAGCCATTACGGATGCCTGTCGATAACGCCCCGGCCAACATTCTATAGCGGCTCGGGATCTGTGAGCGGAAAGCAGGTCTCGGCCGTCCTTTAACCTGAGGCTTGGGTCAATCATTACCCGCCACGGCGATTGACATGAACGACCGAAACTCAAGCACAGTAGTTCAATGACACGCCGGCGAGATAAAATGCCGCCTTTCCAGAAAGATTCCATCGCATGCCAAACACCCCCGGACGCAACGACGCCTGTCCCTGCGGCAGCGGCAGATCGGCAAGCGGAAGCGCAAAGCGCGGGGCACGCGGGCGCGGTGGCGCGTGCGCTCGCCTGGCTGACCCAGCGTCATAGAAAGGCCGTCCAGGCCGCCATGGATCAGGCGATGCATTGGCTGATTGACGAAGCGACGCTTGAAAACTTCAAGGGCTTGGATGACACGGTCCTGGAGGGTATTCATCTCAACCTGACCGAGTGGCTCCTGGCTGAAGGCAGTCTGCTGATCCATGGCACAGACCAGCGGACTTCGGACTACGTGCTGGGCCCCAAGGGTCCACTGCTCACGGTGCACCAACGCAACTGGTTGCAGCAACTGGCGCAGAGACCGCTGCGCCTGTACGTCGTGACCGAGGTGGTACCGGGGGCGCAGATGACGCTGTGCGATGCGCTCGACACGCACGCGCAGCCCGTTGTGGTGCGGGAACGTTCCGGAAGTCAGGCTGGCCTCACGGGAACCCAGCTGGGTGCCCGCATCATGACGGTGGATGACCACTACGAATTGTCGGGCGCGGTATATCCGTTTTCTCTCCTGGCCGGGGACATGCTGCTCACGCAATTGCGCGAAGCCGACAAGCCGGGGAGCGCGACACCGGAAAGCCAACCCTCGCCGATGAGCGCCATGATCATGCGCGCCTGGCTTGCGCAATATCTTGCTCCATCGCCGATGCCCACGTTCATGGATGCCCAATCCGGGCAGCCGATGCTGTTGATCACTGATCACTACCGCGTCAATGACTGGGATGCCTTGGTACGCGCATTCAAGCATTGCCCAGACGTTGAGGGTGACCGCCGCAGCGGCTGGTCGCGATTGATCGATTGCGCCGACGGTCAGAGGCGACCCACGGTGAGCATCAATCTCGGCAAGGGTGACAACGCACTCGCACTCTTTTACCGAACTCAAGGCTATGCGGACAACGGTCGTCCCTGGTTCGAGGCCCTGGCGGGACAGGCCGTTCAGTTCCTGACGCGTGAAATCACTGACCCAAAAGGGGCCTTGACGCACCCCTCGGGCCGAACGAAAGCGGTCAAGCCGCCCGATCTGCCGCCCGAGGCGTTGGCCCAGGTGATCGAGCAGGTGATCCGGCGCACATATGCCCACTGGGCCGACGAACCGATTCCGGCGCTGGAAAACAAGACACCGCGCCAGGTCATGCAAACGCCCGCGGGGCTCGAGCGGGTCAAGGGTCTGATCCGTGGTTATGAGGCTGCCGAAATGCGCCAGGCTGAGGAGCAGAACCGGCCGATGGTTTCGTATCAATTCCTGTGGGATGCGCTGGGGATTTGCCGATAGATTCTGCGCATTTGCTGCGGCCGGTACTGACTCGACTCAATCGGTTTGCGCTGCCACCCGAGGTCATCGCCCATCCGGTGGATGTGTTCCCGACCCCCAGCGGCGACCATGGGTGCAGTCGCTTGTTGTCCGCATCAGAGAGTGGAACGGGTGGCGCTTTCTGATGACTTTCGGCTCGATGCCTTCGAGCAATTATTTCAGTCCCGTCCAGTCCATCTCGCGCGTCGTGACGCGGCTCTAATCGCAAATGAAGGGGCAAAAAAAGCCCATTAGAGGACGCTTTCCGCACTTAACACGGACATGAGCGGACACAGAGGACAGTAGGCGGCCATCTGGGGACCTATTGCGGACAGTTCGGGGACAAAGCAATGCGCGGTCCGTTTTTTGTCCCTGTTTTGGGCGATGACGGACTCAACGCGTCCTCTCGACGTCCACGGAAAAAGCACGTGGACTGTACACACAATCGCACCGAATAATTGCGCTGGTGTGCCGACCCGCGGATCCGTGGTTCCCCATCGCCGCGCGCGGGTTTCGGTCTGTGCTCGATCTGTTTTCCAGGTGTGGTCGCTCTATTGGTTTTTTTCTGGTCCGCTGGCACACTTTTCAGCACTATCAGAGAGGAAGCGACCACGGCACTCGTCATCATAATATTACTGTTGATCGTGATGATTCCGCTCGCGGCAGGTATCGTGAGCGGATTAACCGCGACTCCGGACAAGACATATGGCCCAATTAATCCGCAGATGGTCTGTCCTCACTGCAACACAACCGGAAGGGTGCGCACCAAGACCCTCATACAAAAGAAGGGCATCAGCGGCGGCAAGGCGACGGCCACCATCCTCACCGGTGGCCTTTCACTGCTGGTAACGGGGCTATCCCGAAGGGAAAGAAAAACGCAGGGGCATTGCACTCACTGCAATAACACGTGGGTTTTCTAGCGCTTCCGCGCTCTTGTGGGGATTATGTCGCCAGGACAACTGGAGGAATCGATCCCGACGGGGATCAAAACTGTCGCTCTATTTCGCGGAAGCAGCCCGGGCCAGCACCCGGTTGTGACGCTCGGAGGCCTTTTCCAGCACGCGTTTGTAGACGCGTTTCTTCTCGGCGGAAGACGCGTTGCGGATGAACTCCGAAAACGGCGTCGAGACAACGGATTTGGGTTTGCGCTTGAAGAGCATGATTGAACCAGTATAAACCCAACCGGCGCCTGGCGCCGACAATGGGAGTTTCGGCTGCGTTCACGGTCTACCCCCCTGACGCCAGCATATACATAATGAGACGAATCATCGTTTCCTTGTGGGCAGGGTCGGACTCCGCCACCAGCAGCGCCAATGCCGCCAAGCCGATGTCGTTGATCACCGGATTGCCGCTATCGTCCAGCAGGCGGGCATTGCGGTTGAGAAAGTCCACGAACAGAAACGCGCCGCTGCGCTTGTTGCCATCGGAAAACGGATGGTTCTTGATGACGAAATAAAGCAGGTGCGCCGCCTTCGCCTCCACGCTCGGGTAAGCGGGTTCGCCAAATACCGACTGGTCGAGGTTGCCCAGCAGGGCCTCGAAAGCCTCGCCGCGTTCTTGGGCGAAGAGATCGGTGGCCTCGCCCCGCACCATCAAATCCGCCTTGAGCCGCATCAGCGCCGCGCGCGCTTCGGCCAGGGTCGGCAAGGTGCCGCCACGCTGCTCCGGCGGTTCAGTCAGCAAGCCTTCATCGTAGCGTTGTAGCAGCAGGAAAGTCTGGGCATAGCGGGTCACAATATCCACCAGCCCGCGCCCGGTGTCGGCCAGCAGTTCCGGGCTGTGCGCAGCCTTGCGCACCAGCAGCAGCGCCGCTTCTAGCTCGCGGGCGTTGGTCTCCAACCGCTGGCGGTTGAGGGTATAACCCCGGGTCAAATGCTCGTGCAGGATGCGGGTGGCCCATTGGCGGAAGCGGGTGCCCTGCTGGGATTTGACCCGATAGCCCACCGAGATGATGACATCGAGGTTATAGTGCTCGACCTGATAGGTTTTCCCATCCGCGGCAGTATGTGCAAATTTTGCACATACTGAGCCGGCCTCCAGTTCCCCCTCGGCAAAGACATTGCGCAGGTGCTTGGTGATGACCGAACGCTCCCGCCCGAAAAGCTCACTCATCTGTTCCTGCCGCAGCCACACCGTGTCCTGTTCCAGCCGGACTTCCACGGTGCCGTTTTCGGCTTGATAGATGGTGATGTCAGTCATGGGTGGCTGCCTCCATGGCGGATGATTTCTCGTCCTGGGTCAATTGCCCGGCGAAGGCTTGATGGAGCAGCGATTTTTTCGATGCCTCCAGCGCGGCGAGCTTGCGCTGGCGGAAGGATTCGAGGCATTTGGTATCGACAGACAGCCAATCGAGTCTGGCAATGATAACCTTTTGTTCCTTTCGCAGCTTCGGATATGGGATGACGAGTTCGCCGAGCTCGGTTGCATTGATTCCGCCCTGCGCGCTTCAGATGTCTCCTTCTGCAAGCTTCTATTTCGGAACGTCGGAGGCCACGATTGGACCGCTGCTTTGACTGCTTCGACAACCACGCCGCAGTCCTGGTAGCGCCCTCCTTCCTCAGGAACGGCAGCGGAACGAGGGTCGAGACGACTAGCTTAGCGAGCGCTTCCGGCGAGCAAAGCGGCCTAGTCGAGGCGACCAGCATAGTGCGCGCAAGCCGCGTTGCGAAGCAACCTATTCCGGGCCCGAATTCCGCTGACAAACTCGACATTTACCCTTGGCAAATTACCTTGTGTGACAGCGCCTTGCAAGGGCTTTTGCCGGAATTGATAGCGGAACTCGATGACAACAAACACACCGGTTGTCCCGGCCAGGACAACCGGGACACTGCAACCGGGACAGCTGGGACAAGAACGAAGCCGCAGCAGCGGCCCGGACGGCGTTTCGGGTCGGTGGCGTTGGACGCAAGGGCCCCTGAGAGAATGACCACGATCTAGGTTGCGTATGCAAAAGGGCAATCACGCTGCGCGATACGCTAGTGTAAGCAGCGCTGCCCTTTAAATAACCGATTACTGTCCGTCAATCGACAATGGCGATGGACGACGCAGCTCGCGAGAAGATGTCGCCGCTGGCGTAGGCCCATGCATCATTGTCGAACCGCGTTGCGTGTACCGCGGACCAAATAGACCGAAACTCCAATTCGCCATTGGCGAGGATGCGACGATTCGAAACGCAGTCGGCAGGTTGTCGGCCTAACCAGTCATTTTGGCACCTGACTGTATCGGTCCACAATTTACCGGTTACCGGCCTCTCCGCACAATCGAGACCTTCTTAAATAGCCATGTAGTCCGAAAACCACCGCGTACGTCACCGGTCGCATGCGGCGCAATGGCGACTCTCGCTCTACTTGGTAGTAACCGCTAGGATTCCGCGGCTGTGCCGTGTTTCGCTGGATTGGAAAAGCCCGCTGCAATGCGGTCGTAAATCGCACCCTTCGCACTCATCGAGGTAAATATTTTTGTAATCGGAAATGCTCTGCCTAGCAAATGACCATATACTTTTCGGAACGATGCAGAGAGGCAGATTGTAGATTGAAACTGGAATCTGTCTGTACCACATGAACTTGACTGCCTTTTCTAAAGTGTCGGCGTAGTCCACCGGGTCGACCCAGAGCAGCTCCCAGTTCTTCTTCACATAGCCCATATTTTCAAGGCCCATTAAGGCTACGTGGTCTACGAAGGCTAGATTTCTGTAGATGAAATCCATCAGATCCATTAATTCTGGGATAGTCTGCTTGTGGAGAACAATGCGGATTTCAATTTTTAAACCGTGCTTGGCGGCGTTGTACAGTCCATGAATAGTCTGATCGAATGCTCCCTTCGCCTGAACAATGAAGTCATGCACCGGTGCGATACTGGCGTAGAGAGGGATGGCAGTGGTG
Source organism: Pseudomonadota bacterium (assembly GCA_021783175.1). The sequence continues at coordinate 10,201 of JAJXUF010000033.1, read as the reverse complement.
AAATTGCGATTTCCTACAGCGGCCAGCTTCCGCACTAAATCCTCGTAGGAAAACATCCTGCCATTGGATAGCATCAGCAGGGGCGTATCGGGGAAACGTTCGGTGATGCGGGATATAATCTCGACTAGGCCATCACCTAAAAGCGTTGGTTCTCCGCCCGTGATTCCCAATCGTTCAGGAATGTCGGGAATGAGGTCGATATGTCTCAGATGGCATTTAACGATTTCTGATTCGTCCACCTTTTTGGGTGGCTGCGAGCACATTAGGCAATTGCTGTTGCAGTCATCCGTCGCGAAAATCGTATTGAATCGTGAATCTTGGCGATAAAGCACTCTGGTAAAACCTGTTGCGGACTCGATCGCAACCACGTAGCCATCCTTAAGAAAATCCAGTGACTCAAAACCGGAGACTGAAGGACAAGTGGTCTCTTCGCCGCTGTCCTGAAATATCGCCGCGAGATAGCCGTCGAGGTTTTCGTGGGCTTCGCCGCTCCTGATGGCTCTAAAGGTTTCCTTCCGATCTTCTCCATCGGTGGGCTTAAAGGCAACCCTGCCAATGGTTCGGCCTTGGAGTCCCTTCGAGAAGCCTCTGGCTCTTAATTGGATAGCCATGATGGTTCTGGCCGCCTCATGCGGTTTACATCTTCCCGGTTAATCCATGCCCAGAAAATACGTTCCAGATCGGCATCGGCATTGGAGATCAACTCGAACACATGCCTGAACGCCCAGAGATGCTTCTGACAGAAACCACTGGTTGGACGGTTACCAAAAATGTCGCCTTGCGTGGAGTAGTGCCTGACAGGATCGGCCCCGCAGTAAGGCTGGTAAACGCAGTCGGAGCAACCTGCCAGAGACTCGTTGCAGGAAGCCGAAGCAATGTTCTGCATGGTTTCGCCAAAAAAGATCTCCGAATAGTCGTTTTCAAGGACACTGCCCATCCTAAAAGCGTGGGAGCCCATTTCGGCAAGCATTCTTGACTCGTCCGAGGCGTAAACATCGCCATCGTAGTTGTAAACCACTACGCCGATACCAGCGCCGCTCGGTGACTGCATATCCACGAAACCGAGTGGCCAGGGTGTCAGAATCTTCGTCAACATCATCGTGGTCAGCGCTTCAGAGAACGTCCTGCCGCCTCTATTAATTTCGATGATGTAGTTCAGCGCCTTCTTGTAGAATTCGATGAAGTCTGAAGATTTGTACCCGATAGCCGAATTGGTCTTGATCGCGAAACCGTAGGGATTCAGATCCCTGATGAACATGGAACCCATGTCCATGCGGAGGTATTCATCGATGATTTCCTTGGGATACTTGAGGCTTTCGCGTGTGGTTGTCATTAGGGCGGCGACGGCATGCTTCCCGAGGGCTTCTTTGGCTCTCCACATATTGCGAGTGACAACGTCGTGGCTGCCACCTTTTCCCAAAGGTCGGTTTCGGTTGTGCAGAAATTCCGGCCCGTCCAGCGAGGTGGAGATAGAGACTCCATGCGCCTTGAAGAAATCAAGGTGTCTATCTTCCAGCGTAGCTAGATTGGTGCAAACCACGTAGTTGATTTTCTTTCCAACGACGGCGCCTTTTTCCTTCGCGTAGAGAATCGCATTCTGTAAAAGCTCGAAGCTTAGCAGCGGCTCGCCACCCTGGAACTCCATAGTGACCGATCTGGCTGGACTTTGCAGCATCAAGTCCACGGAGCGCCGCATCGCCTCTTCAGTCATATCGAACGATCCAGCATCTTCGTTTTGCCGAGAGACCTGGCAGTAAGGGCAGGACTGGTTACAACGTAAGGTAGTAACAAATATGTGAAGCTTGGTGAATCCGTCCAAAAACGACTTTTTTGTTCGATACTTGGATGCAAGCACGTCCGGTAACGCGGATGAAGTACCATCGGTCAGAAAATGTCTCGCTTTGAGCTTGCGGTAAGTCGAGCTGGAATGCTCAAGTTGGTGGCTCACGAACCTTCTGAACTCATCGGCGGGAAGAAACTCATACTCTCCAACTTCATTGACCAGCAGGTACTGCTGACCATCGCTCCAGCGCTCGAACCTGAACGGCAGCAGCGAGTAATCTGCATTACGAGACAATGTGGAATAGAACTCCGGAGACTGGAAGTTCGTGTCTGCCATCCGCTACGCCTCTTCCAGACGACTCTTGCAGGAGGAGTCCAAAAAGTAATTCCAAAACTCCAGCGTGATTTGCCGTGCATCCTGGGCATACTGGATTTTAACTGTAAGGGAAACCTTGGCTCGGTTGTTTGGAAGCGGAGCCACATGCACGTCACAGTAGGAACGATAGGCATCCCTACTGTCAGACAGCGACTTGCGAGTATATATGTCGTTGTCGATTTCACGGACGAACATGGCTACCGTCCGGAAATGTTCAGCGGATCATCCTTAAACGATTGCTCGGCATCAGGAATACGGGTTTCGTTGGAAACCAGCCCTTTCCCCAAAGATGCCTTGGCATCGAAGAACGCTTTCTTAAGAAGGGTGTCGCGGATCCCCGAGGTCTCTTCCAAAACCTGCTGCCTTACGGACTGGTCCAGCAGGTTATTCAGGAACTGTCCGCAAACCTTTTTTAACTCGTCCACCGAGTCACCCGAATGGAGCCTGAACTCCACTTCGACCATGGAAGTACGCTTCGCAAGGTACAGGTAGCACTGGTCCGTAAACCAATACGCCGTCTTAAATATCGAGGTGAGTGTGTAAAGGTCAGGGTCTACGCATACTCGTGCATAGGTCCCCAACTCATCCGAACCAATGACGAATTCCGACAGGCTCGTCACCTGCTCGATTCTCGTCAGTAGCTGCTCGAATAGTGCGAATAATGTGACGAATGGGATTCGTGCGATGAATGCGAGTAATGATCTGCAATCACTTCTCTGCCACCGAGGGACGGTGTAAGAACCATCGCACCTTGCGTCTGTGCAACGGCAGGTGCTGTTATGGCTGCCTGCGCCTCTTTCGAGGGAAGTGCGACTGCTGAGAGACCTGCGACCAGAGCTGCGCCGACAAACACCTTGCCGGCCTTTTCGAGCTTCGTTATTGCCCGTTTCATGCCCTTATTCAGTTTTGGTAGCATCAACATGGCTAGCACGTCCTTGGTTAGACTGGTTGAGTAGGCTCTTATTTGCCATAGTAGTCCTAAGTAGCACTAAAAGAAAACTACTTGTTCTTTTGCGCACAGGAGTGGTCATACAAGCCGGTCAAACTGACAGTTTGCGCATCGCGATCTCAGCCAGCGGGGTAAATGGAATTTACCGACAAAACAGGCACCTATAGCAATTCGAGTCAATCTAAGACGGTGGACCGTGAATTGATGGCTTGCTCGCCCTTGCTTTGCCGGCGTGCGTTTGTGCGAGGCAATGGCCAGTACAGCTAATCGGGGCAACAGACGTTCGAGGCGCTACCTGTGTATCCGTCTGCTTACGTGTTTGTCATCGGCCATTGGCCTATCGATGGTCGGCTGACGGGTTAGACCGAGAACGCGACGGTTTGGAACAAATTTGACAGGTTGTCGGCCATTGCAGCCGGTCGCTTGTCCGGGCATCCAGGTCAGCAATCTGACGGATAGCTGCCGTTCGGTTGCAACACAATTGGGTGTTTGCGAGAGCCGGATATCGCAAATAAATCACTCTCTGAAATCTTCCGCGCTCCGGCGATCCTCGTTAGAGCCGCCGGGTGCGGTCAGACCCTCCACTTGATCGAGGAACGCGCCAAGCTGACCGTGCTTCCCGGCGCCCTCCGAGTGCCATTCGTCCATCGGCCGGACCGTCGCCAATTTCCGAGCGTCCTGTGACAGCTCTTCTAGCTTGCCGTCGGTCATATCGCGCTTACGCAGGTAATACTGTCCCCAGCGACTAAAGGTTAGAATCCACATCGAGACCACTAGGGCATTGTCCCATCGGGTCCAGTCGGATGTGCTGGCCAGAGGCTGTTGTATGACTCGCCTCTGCCGCTTCAGGATCGTCTGCATCAACCTAACGCTTGCCTGCTGTTGCTCACGAGTACTAGAGGCTAAGAGATACGCAGTGATCTTGGTCATCCGGCCCTCACGTGTTAGATCAAACGGCGGCGGCTGGCGCTTAAGTGCCGGCTCCAGCAACGCAGCAAGCTCCTGAACCCAGATCTCGCACGCATCATCGAAGTTGGCGCGGCCATTCTCCAACAACGGAACGATCACATCTTGGAACAGCCATGGCTCAGTCCAGGGCAGCTGCTGCATATGACCGCGCAAAGCATCAACCAGGCGCTTCAACTCGTCCGCGGGGATCGTCGCCGGTAGTGTCTCGTGCAGCGCCGCGACTAAGCCTTGGTAGATTTCAGCCTTCCCCGGATTCCCCGCCGCGTGATTTGCCATCCAGCCCAAAGCGCGCACCCGCTCCGGGTAGGAAAATGCGGTCACCAGCTGCAGCACTGTGGCGAGCCCTCCTGGCTTTTTCAGGTGCATCTCAATCGCATTCAGTCCCATCCATTGCAGCAGACCATTGCCGCTGCGAATGAGCTGGTCCCGCTGCTTCTCGCTGATGCCGAACTGCAGCGACAGCGCAATCTCACTGACAATCTGGCTCAATAAGGATAACCGCATGGCGTCCGAAGCTTGGGGTTCCAACGGCACATCGACCACCCGGTCTTCGGCAATTGCCAGCAGAGTGTCTGGGGCATACCACCACAGAAACTTGATGGTGAAGTACTCCGGCCAAGTCAGGGCTGCGTATTTTGTCGCATGAAACAACTGATCCGGGTGAAATGAGCTGTGTAGCAGGGTTTCGAGCGGTTCGCGAAAGAACCGGGGGGCCGTTACGGCCAATTCCTGGTCAATCTCATCATACGCACGGTTGAATGATATCTTGAGGAACCGCGCCAGAAATCCCAGAAAGCCATGCTCGGATTCGAGCTCGGGAAAGTGGTGGTCTCCGAAACGTGAATGCGCGAGCATCTCGCCGAGCACCTCCCAAGTCGGCGTGAAGTCCGAGAAGTCGCCCGCCTTCTGGTCCAGGCAATTGCGCAGGCCTGCCGTCTCGGGCAGTGCGAGCGCGTCATCCTTGAGCAGATTCAGCGCCGCCATCCGCTCCTTCAACTGATCGCCGCTCAAACCTTTTAGCGACGGCTCGCCACTCCATACGCTCAGCACGTCCCCTGCCTGGGCCTGCTCGAGGAAGCGTAGCGGCTCGTAGCGTCGCGGCGTCAGCGTCGGCGACACCGTGGAGTCGAAGAGAAGCCGCATGGAAGGATTCCCGGTGTCGCTTTCACGTTGCGCGGCGTTCGCCTCCTGCAGCAGTCCGGACATGTATTGCGTTACTTTGAGCAGTATATCCGGAGGGATCGGGGTGACCAGCAAAGGGTAGTTTTCGGCGGCTTTCTGAAACGAGTTGGACAGATTGAAACCTGCGACCGGTAGTCCGTCCGACCCCATGATCAGAATGTAGCGATCATGCAGCCGGCCGTCCTTCAGGCCAAAAATGCGTAGCTTGATGCGTCTCAGCAGGTAGCGGTTCTGCTCACAGTTCGCCACTAGGTTGTTAATCCGGTCCGGGGTGGCTTCGCCTTCCTTGGGTGGTTTGGCTGGGGATATGAAGTGATCAGGCAGTAGCCTTTCCTTGAGGCCATTGATGTGCAGCTTGATGCGTTTCAGAACACGTCGAAGATACTCACAGCTCGCCGCAAGAATGTTAACCTGAGCAGGAACTAGCTTGTCAGATTCGCCCGCTGCAGTTTTGTCTTCTTTGGATGGTTTGGGTAGGGAAGTAAAGACAACATAGTCGGCCTTCGGTACTGCATAGAGCAGCACCAGACCCAAGCCAGCGGCCTCGAAATAGGGATCGAAAATGGTCAATTGGTGCTGCTGGTACTTTGCCATCAGCGCTCTGAACCACTCAACGAATTGCAGGCGTCCCTCTGGGTCGCCCTGAGTCCAACGCAGGAAGAACCGCCCCTCCGACTTTGGCGGATGGAGCCGTGCAAAAAGGGACTTAAGATCGCGGTTGGCCGGAACCCAAGGGTCCGCATCACGCCCGCCGATGCGGTTGGCGAATCCCAGATTGCCCCGATTCATCGTCAGAGCTGCTCTGACCCGCGTCGACGCGGATGGTCGGGTGGTTTTTTTCAGCCAGTCGAACTTGAGCGGATTGGCCCCGTTGCCTATCGCATGACCTTGAATATTGATTTCTCGTATATACCCAATCCGCCACCGGCAACACAGCGTGCCATCCTGTGGATGACCGTCACGGAATCCGAAGATCTCCAGTTCCGAGCTGTCGGTCCTGGCGCGCAGCTGGTCGCCCAGCGCAAACGTACACTCGAACACGCCATCCGCATGACGTTTCGCTGTGGTGAGGCCCGAGTAAATGATCTGGCTGTCGTTTTCGATGGTCAGGCGGAACTGGAAGCCGCTATAGTGTGGTACTTGCATCGGGTTAAATCGGGCGACCAGGGCGTGCGGGGTGTCGGTCCAGTTCACACTTAGCAAGCGCCGTTCCTGCTCATCCAGTGCCGGAAAGACCAGCAGTTCAAGGTCGCCGAAGCGGGCGGTATCAGCGCCACCGAAGTCCAGACCTGTTTCCGCGTTAAGCTGATCGATCACCGATGCGGTCAAGTTGACATCGTAGTCCTGCCCCACGCGGAACAACTCTGTCTTATTGGTCGGGGTAATCGAAGCGCTGAAGGCCCCAGCTCCACCGTGCGGACTGAGAAGCGAGCGGTGATCATGCGCATCGCGGTTAAGTAGATAGGCAACGGGACGGTAAGCCAGGTCATCGGCGGAAAGCGCAGTCGCGCCAAAGCGCGCTTTCAACGGATCCGAAAGTCCAAGCCTCAGTTCTTCACTGATGGCCGAGACTGTCCGGCCGGTGGTCAATTGCCGTAGGAGCTCCGCGCAATGGACACTTGTGATGTACAGGTTAAGCCGGATAACCTGTGCTTGGACTTGCCCGAAAACATGGAAGTTTTCATCGTCACTGGCAGACCAGCAGTTATTGGAATGGCTGTAGGGCAGCAGTCGACCATAGACTACACGATTTTCGGTCAGTTGGTCTGACTTGATCTGTAAGATCCACAACTGCAGCGCGCAGTGGCGGGCATCCTTCGAGAGCAGCCGCGCGAGCCGACCATCGCTGAGTAGGTCATCCAGTACTGGAGCCACCGATTCCTTATTAAGGAGCATCTTTTCACATTATTATGCTAGCGCCGATATTAATGCGAATTCTCGGCATTCTGGCTGTTGTATTGCTGCAGGTCAAATGGATAGCCCGGTTTACATTGATTTCGCGATCACCGAAATTTCGTCGGCGATTGTTGCCAGAGACTTGCCACTGCAGTCCACGATTTCGTCTTGGAGCTGCAAAAAAAAGTCGCTATCGAAACGATCGAAGGTTTGAAGTGTGTAGTTAATACCCTCTCTGTTGCGATTCTCCCCGTTGGGCTGTCTCAGCTGCAAATGATTTTGCAGTTCCGCAAGCGGCTTGCGCAGATAAATAAACCAAATTCGATCGAACTGGATTTTACGCGGTCTGGCATTTTTTGCTGCCGCAAGTTCCTTTAAGAGGTTTTCATGATTGCTCACGGCAACGATATTCTCAGGATATTTCCTGCCTGTCGCCAGCCAATCCAGGGCACGATCCATGGTCGGAGGCTGATGCGTTCCCAGCACATGGTCCATGTCTGTAGCGTCAAGGTTAAATCCCAACTGGACCAGACATGATGATTTGCCAGCCGCGGAATGCCCAATCATTGCAATGGTCTTGTTCACCAAGCACTACTCCCCAAGTTGAGTTGCGGCAGGCTTAGATCGCACTTGATCCTGACCCGACTCGTTCCCCCGACATCGAAATATTATTCTAAAAGTTCCCCGCGGCGACCACAGTTCTGTCCCGGTATCCCACAGAACTAGCGCCCTGACCGAAATGCTCAAGTATTACCGTAGCCTACCCAGGCGAATTTCTGGCTCCCAGCAACAGGATATTAAGGGATTTCAATGCAGCTGAATTCCGACGCCAACCGGCGGCCCGACCATAAAGCTTGGCCGCTACAACTTGCTGATTGCGACCCGCAGCCGCCTTCACATTCGGCAGTGACCGCGTGGCGAGCGCATTGAATTCTTCAGCAACATCGAATTTGGCCCCAAAATTCTGCCCCCGGTTGGTGGTCGAAATTACGGGAATGGTAGAGAGAAATCCTTAGGTTTGTGACGTGTGACTTGCCGTCCTCAAGAGCCGACGAAGGGATATTTTGCGGATTGGTGTCGTTTATGGCATAGAATTAGCGTAAAGGAGACTTCGATCAGAGCATGCGCATTTCGCTACCCGACCCGATAGAGCGGTTCGTCGTTGGAAGCACGCAAGCTGGTGAGGCGCTTGAGACCATGACGCTGCAGAGTCGCGCATACATCGACGCCCCCGTGCGCTTCAAGGCGGAAAAGATGCGGTCCTAGCGCCATAAGGATGATGCCCGATGTCCTCTTTACCCCCAGCCACCATCGACGCGCTCGCCCTCACGCTATTAAGGGCATTCAGGCAGCACGGTCAGTGCTCGGTCGAGCCGGTCTTTGTCCATGATCTCGCGGCCGAGCTTGGCCTCGGACAGCGGGATGCCGAGCGTGCCTTTAGCTACCTTGCTGAAAAGGGTTGGCTTGACACATTTCGCCTGCCCTTCGCTGCCCGAATCAATGCGAAGGGGCACGAGGTGCTGCTGACCAGCGAAAGACAGCAAGACGAGAGCAGCGCGGCGCGGGTAGAAGAAAAAGTTGCCGTGGAGTGGGACGTTTTCATTAGCCATGCCAGCGAAGATAAGGCGGATGTGGCCTTACCGCTCGCGGAGCAGATGCAGGCAGCGGGACTCCGAGTCTGGCTTGATAGCTTCGAATTGACCGTTGGCGATAGCTTACGCCAATCCATTGAGCGTGGGCTCGCTGGGTCGCGTTTCGGCATCGTCATCATCAGTCCAGATTTTTTACAAAAGCGTTGGCCGCAGGCCGAACTAGATGGTCTCGTCGCTCGTGAGGCGGCTGACGTCAAGATCATTTTGCCGGTCTGGCATCGAGTCGATGAGGCAGCTGTTCGCGCGCAATCGCCGATACTGGCGGGACGATTGGCCGTCACAACCGACAAAGGCCTCGATCACGTCGTAAACGAGCTATTGCGAGCAATTCGGCGCGATACGCGGCAAAATCTGAGGGCGCTTGTGCCACCGGCAGCCCCTGTCGCTCCCACAGCACTACCCGCAGATCTCCGCCGGCTGAGCGAGTTCGCCACGGCGTTTCACGCCAAGCAGACGGAACGCATCGCTACAGGAGAGGGGCCGACCACCGTCCATGACGGCGGCATGCTCGTCGTTCACATCCTGCCCTATGCCAGTGTGGAGGGTGCGGTCGTGGCGGCGTTTGACGAACTGGCACGTCACTACGAGTTTTTCCCGCTAATCAAAGGAACAGCGAGAGACAGTCAGATCGACTATGACGGCGTGCTGGTCGGATCGAACACGCTGGGCCGCGGTGAGCCGCAGCGGGCCTACGTCAAAATCTCTAGGACAGGCACAATCGAAGCGGTGAGGTCTTCACTCGTCGCAGGCCACGGTACACGGTGGGTGGAACTGCCGTACCTTGAGGCTCTCGTCATTCGGTGTGTAACGGATTACGTCCAGGCCGTAAGTCGCTTCGGCGCCGCGCCGCCCTTTGCAGTCTTGGTTAGCCTCATCGACATGGATGGGGTCCGTCTCTTGCAACATTTTAAGGGGACCGCTTTTGCCGAACACATCCCGTGCGGTCGGCTTAACCGAGATTGGCTTCCCTTTGGGCACGCCATTCTCGAGTCTGCCCCCCCTGACGCCGGTGCGACTGCCCGAGCGCTAAAGCCGATCCTCACTCATCTTGCAAACGCAGCTGGGCTAGCGGCCTCGCCCTACTTTGACAAGGACGGCAACTATACGCTCGATTTGCGGCGCTTCACGTGATTCTCGGCCTTTCAGGCAGAGCCGAATGGAAATCAGCAACGAGTCTCGATTACACCTTCGTGTCCGAGGCAGTAGTGATATGTAGCATGCGTCGGACAAACGGCGGGTAACTGGAGTATTGCTGACTGACATGTCAACGCCGCTGAACGACTGGAATGGCCGAATTGTGCTCGCAAGACATCTAACTGGTTTCCAGAGCGTAGCAGCCACACGGTAGACCCGTGTGGCTGCTACGTGGCTTGCTAGATTTCCGTCTGCTCGGAA
>JAJXUF010000148.1 GCA_021783175.1 Pseudomonadota bacterium | reverse complement strand
TGAAACTGTAGGCGCCCGCACTTCCACGATCTCCACGTCGAAGTGCAGCGTTACGCCAGCCAGTGGATGGTTGGCATCAATCGTTACACTTTCGCCGTCAACGTTGGTGACGGTCACGACGCTGATTCCATCCGACGTCGGGGTCTGGAACTGCATGCCTACCTCGATTTCCTGCGAGCTCTCGAAGCGATCACGAGGAATTACCTGGGAAAGTGAATCATCGCGTTCGCCATAAGCTTCCTTTGGCGCCACGGTAACTTTCATGCGATCGCCGACGGTTTTTCCCGTGAGCGCGCTCTCCAGGCCGGGAATGATGTTGCCGGCGCCATGAATATAGGAGAGTGGCTCGCCACCGACGGAACTGTCGATCACTGTGTTGGTGTCGTCAGTAAGCGTGTAGTTGAAGCTGACAACGGTGTCTTTAGCAATCCGCATGATCTGCCTTTGTCACAATTTTAGGGGGCGGTCGAGACAACCGCTCTATTCATGGGCCTTTAAGAAAAATTCGATCACGCCAAGCGTGGCCAAACTTGCATACCCATTTTGCCATGTGAGCCGCAGAAAGTCGCGGACTTTGCCGACGCACTGGCGCCATATGCGGGCCGGGGTGTTGTGCAGAACCATATTTGCGCCAGCGGAGCAAGCTCCGACGCCGCGACAAGCCACTGCCTATGTGCATAACATATGCACCGCGTTTGGTGATCTTGGCCATGTCGTGATAGAAACCGCGCATGGCCACAGGAGTCAGTCATGAACGCTCTGGGTATTGGGAAACCGCGGGTATCTAATAGCACCATCCGGGCGCTGTTGGCGCTCGGCGTTGCCGCGGTGCTGACGGCATGCAGCTGGTTGTTTCCACCACCGGCTGGGATCGGCCCGCAAGTGGCGTGGTCGGAACTGCCAGGGTGGGAAGCCGATCACCAGGCAAAGGCATGGCCGGCTTTGCTCAACGGTTGTGCCAAGCTGCCAGCTCGCGACGCGGCATGGGTACCTATTTGTCTGGCCGCCCAGGCGCTGCCTCCAGTGCCCGACGATGCCACCGCGCGCCAATTCTTCGAGCAGCATTTTCGTGCTCACGAGATGTATGGACCGGACGGCCAGCGCGAAGGTCTCATTACCGGTTATTACGAGCCTGTGCTTAACGGCAGCCTTACGCCGGACGCCCGCTTCAGATTCCCGCTGTACCGGCGGCCCGACAACCTCGTGACCATAGATCTTGGCTCGCTCTATCCGCAATTGCGGGGAAAACTGTTGCGCGGGCGGCTCGATGGCGATCGTGTGGTACCGTATTTCAGTCGCAGGCAGATTGGTGATTCCTCCGCGCCGCTGCAGGGCCAGGAACTGCTTTGGGTCGACGACCCAGTCGCCTTGTTCATGCTGCAAATTCAAGGTTCAGGCCTGGTACGACTCACCGACGGAAGTTTAATAGCGGTCGGTTACGCGGATCAAAACGGTTATCCGTATCAGGCCATCGGGCAGCGTCTGGTGCAGATGGGCGCATTGAAGCCCGATGCCGTGACACTTGAAACCATCCGGCAGTGGCTGGCCGCGCACCCCGATCAGGCGGAATCGGTTCTCAACAGCAATCCGAGTTACGTATTTTTTCGCTTGCGCGATTCCAGCCTCCCCGGGCCCATTGGTTCGCTCCAGGTGCCCTTGACTCCACAGCGCAGCATTGCGGTTGATTCCGCGGATATTCCGCTAGGGATGCCGGTCTGGATCGATACCACCCTACCGGGTGACACGCACCCCTACCAGCGTTTGGTGATGGCTCAAGATACTGGCGGGGCTATCAAGGGCGATGTGAGAGCCGATCTGTTTTTCGGCCGCGGTAGCGCGGCCGAACAGTCGGCGGGCGCGATGAAACAGCCGGGCCGTCTATATGTGCTGTTGCCCAATCCCTGAACGAACTGGCGCGTCGGACCTTCAGCGCACATACGCATCAGCGCACCGCGCAATGCGCTGAACCGGATACAAGCTTAGCTCGCCGCGAGCGAGCGTCGCGCTGCCGACCAACTGTCCAATGGTGGCAGCCTGTTGGACGGTGGGCGGAGCCTGCGTGTTCGTCGGCATCTCGTGCAATCGCAAGACATCAACAAGCCCATCGACGTCTTGCATTTGTGCTTGCGGAACAAGTCTCCTGAGCGCCGCGCCATCCATGGACCAGCGGGCCAGGGTAAGTCGCGCCGTGATCCCAACAAGGTAAACCCAGGTGTTGCGGGCTGTCTCCATGGGCTCGGTGTAGTAGAACGGTGTATGCGTCGCAATCGGCAGACCGTTGAAAGCCGGTTCGGCGATGGCGATCGTGCGCAGCGTCTGCATTTGTACATAGCCCGCGACCATAACACCGCCGGGATAGAGCCTGGCCAGTTCCTGCAATAGGCGTCCTGCTGAAGTCCCCGCTTGCACGTTAATCCGTTTGATTGGCCGGACTCCCAGTGGGACATAGGCAAGGTAGTTGGATTGAAAATAGCGATTGTTCACTAATGCATAGTAATTGGGCGAAGCGCCATAAGTAGTGCGCAGCCACGCCTGGCCGCCAACGACCACTGCATCGCCCAGGCTTGTCCATCCACCAATTGCCGCCGTCCCCACTCCAAACTGGATCCGTGCAGCGTCGAAATAGCGATTGGCGAGCGAAGCGGGCACCACAGCTGCGGCGCGCGCGGCAGCATCACCGATGACGCAAGTAAGCGTCTGTCGCCGGTGGCGATGCGCGACAATGACCAGAGATCCGCCGCCGAGCGTCAGCAGCAGAGTGAAAATTATAGTTTTCGCCGCAGTCGTCCGCGTCATGCAACGCTACCTGGCATGCGATGTCCGATTCCAATCATTTGAATTCCACCGCGCCGCACAGATCATCAGCCGTTTCAAGCCGCTCCTCAATCGTGCGCGGAAGGTGAAACACGCGCCGAGCGCGCCGCCAGCATTGACAATAGTGTGTTGCCCACAAGCTCACGTCTCCAACCTTGCAACAGGCGGACGTCTGGTTCGCCCAGGACAAGCCGCTGAATCTCGCGCCGGGTGCCTAGCAGCGCCGAGCTTACGCGTTGCTCGTGCGCGATACGATCAACCTCCTTGGCCATGCGTCGACATAGTTCCATCTGGTCCGGCGAGAGAACAGGCGCAGTTTGCCAAATCGCTTCACCGGAAGCGTTGCCGCCGGTCGCAATCACACTAAGTATCTGCCCACCCCATTTTTGGCGAGCGCGGTCACCAATTCCCGATACCGCAGCGAGTTCGGCAATGTCGCGCGGCTCGCTGCGTGCGAGTTCAATCATTTCCGCATCGCGCATTACCCAATTGCGTGGCAAATTGCTGGTCTGCGCAGTGTTTTCGCGCCACTCCGCCAATTCCCGCAAGATCGCTTGCCCACGGCGCCCCAGCCGTTCGCCTGCCCCTATTCTTTGCCAAGCCTTGCGCGGATCATTTTCGTAAAGTTGCGGGTCCGTCAGGCGCGCAAAATCGGCACGCGGCCATTCGCTGCGGCCGGACTCGGCGAGACTGGCGGCCAGGTGCAAATAAACGTCGCACAAATAGCGCACATCGTCCGCCGCGTAACTCAACTGCTCAGCCTTCAGCGGCCTTGCCGACCAGTCCGTTCGGGTGTGCGTCTTGTCCAGAACGACGCCCGATATCTCCTTCACGAGAGCGGCATATCCGATTTGATCGTCATAGCCCAAGCACGCTGCAGCTATCTGAGTATCAAAAACAGGACGAGGAACCAGCCCTGTCTCGGCTGCGCTATCCACCGCTTGCCCCGGGTTCCTTCGCCGCAGGTCGTAAAATACCTCCAGGTCCTGACGCGCCGCATGCATGACCTTTAGAATATTTGTGTCAAATATCAGGTCGAGCAGTGGAGCAACATCGCCTACGCGCAACGGGTCAATGCATGCTATGAACCCGGGCACGGCAATCTGCACCAGGCACAGTTGCGCATAGTAGGTACGTTCACGCATGAACTCGGTATCGAGCGCAATCCATTCCTGGCTTCGGAATTGTGCGCAGACTTCCAGCAGATCAGCTTGTGATTCGACAAGTCGGGCAGACATTGAACAAGTCTATCAGATTGACGGCGTAACTCTTACGCCGCGGCCTGCTGCCGCTCGTGCTATGATTTTGCAGTTTCTGGTGTGCGGAGGCCGCGGTTTGAACAGGGCATTCATGGTCGTGGGCTGCTTGCTGCTGCTAAGCGCATGCAGCTTTTTCAGCAATGCGCCAGAAAGCCGGGCCACGCAATTTCTTAAAGTGCTTGTCACCGATCCGGGCGATGCTCAGCAGTTGCGCGGTCTTGCCGATGTGCCGGAAGGCGCGGATCCACAATCGGTTGTTCATGGGGTGTCAACGCAGGTTGCTCTCGATTATCTGCGTACCCTGCAGCGACAGGGGCAAAGGCAAGATTTCGGCATCGGACCGGTCCGTGTCCACGGAGCATCAGGCCGTGAGGTAACGGTGCTTGTTACGCCCAACAATCAACCCGCAGTGCGTCGCAGTGCAATTAGATTCCACGTTGAGCTGAAAGATGTGGCAACTCGCGGCTGGCTGGTCACGGCGGTGCAGGCGGAATAAACTACCACCTTACTTCACTTGCGCGCACCATGCCGACAATTCAAATTCTCCTAGACATCTGCCTTTTGCGTGGAAAGCCCCAGGATTTACCCGCTTCTCCGTCATTGGTGTGGCAGACAGCACTGTTATCAGTCCTGAGCGATTTTTTGATGGACAATTTGCACCCGAACGTCGCCATGCGCCTGCTTTTTGCCGCCACGCAGGCTGGATTGCTGGGCGCTGTGGTATGGGGCGCGCTGCAAATTCGTCGCCACCCGGAGCGCTGGATGCAGACGATTTCCCCGCTGTATGCGGCGGGTACCCTAATGAACCTGATTGCCTTGCCTGTATTCACTTTCGTTATCCCCCCGGGTACAGCGGCAGGAAACCACTGGACACTGATGTTCGGCGCGGCAATGACGGTGTGGTTCGTGGCGATCATGAGCAATGTGCTGCATCACGCCTTGGAACTGCCCGTGGGTCGAAGCGTCTTGGTGACCCTTGCCTGTCTGCTGATTTCCGGCATCGCGCTGGTGCTTTTGCTACCGATTCCGGGCATGCCCTAATGCACATTCATATTTTGGGTATAGGCGGAACCTTTATGGGCGGAGTCGCGCTACTTGCGCGCGAACTTGGCTACCGCGTCACGGGTTCTGACGCCAAGGTCTACCCGCCCATGAGCTCCCAGCTCGCCAACCACAACATCGAGATTTTCGAAGGTTATAAAGCCGAAAATCTTCGGACAGGACCGGATCTGGTGATCATCGGCAATGCATTGTCGCGCGGCAATCCGGAAGTCGAGGCGGTGCTCGATCAGGGCTTGCGCTATACCTCCGGTGCCCAATGGCTTGCTGACTCGGTTCTGGGGGGCCGCTGGGTATTGGCAGTTGCGGGGACTCATGGCAAGACCACCACCACCAGCATGCTGGCCTGGATACTGGAATACGCTGGGCTCGCACCGGGATTTCTGGTCGGAGGGGTTCCCGAGAACTTCGGCCGCTCGGCGCGCCTCGGCAATTTGCCTTTCTTCGTCATCGAAGCAGACGAATATGACACCGCGTTTTTTGACAAGCGCTCAAAGTTCGTTCATTACCGGCCGCGCACCGCAATCCTGAACAACCTGGAGTATGATCACGCGGACATCTTCCCCGATCTTGATGCAATCAAGCTGCAGTTCCATCACTTGGTGCGTACCGTACCGGGCGCGGGGCTGCTGGTTGTGAACGGCGAGGACCGGAATCTGCAGGCTGCGCTCGCGCTCGGCTGCTGGACACCAGTGGAACAATTCGCCTGTCCGCACGGCTGGAACGCACGCCTGTTGGAAAACGATGGTAGTCGTTTTCAGGTTCGGCTAAAGGATGCGGAACAAGGCATAGTGACCTGGCCGCTGCTGGGCCTGCACAATGTGCATAATGCGCTGGCGGCAATTGCAGCCGCACGTCACGCCGGCGTGCCTCCAACAACCGCAATTTCCGCGCTGGCCGAATTCCGCAACGTCAAACGTCGGCTTGAGGTGCGCGGCACCGCGGCAGGCGTGACCGTATATGATGATTTCGCGCATCACCCTACCGCTATTGCCGCAACCATTGGCGCCTTGCGCGCGCGCATTGGAACACAGCGGCTCGTCGCAGTTCTGGAATCGCGCTCCAACACGATGCGCCTTGGGGTTCACCGAGACCAGCTCGCACCGGCACTGGCAAAAGCCGACAGGGTCTTGCTGTATCAATCACCTGACCTAAAATGGGATCTTGGTCTGGTGGCTGCTGAGTTTAATCGCACTGCGCCGCCTGCCGACGCCAAGGGCGCTACGCGCGCTGGCGTGTTCAGTTCGGTCGACGCCATCCTTGATGCCCTGGCAGCAGACGCCCGGACGGGCGATCATGTGCTGATCATGAGCAACGGGAGTTTCGAAAACCTGCATCAGCGCCTATTGGAGCGGCTTGCCCGGTAACTGAAATGGACCAGCCAACGACATCGCCTTCCAATGCTGTTGCCCTTGCGCTCACCGGCGCATCTGGCGCCGCATACGGACTACGTCTGCTGGAGTGTCTGCTCGCCGCCGGCAAGACAGTCTATCTTATGGTGTCAGCGCCCGGTCTAATGGTCATTGCCGAGGAAACCGATCTGCAACTGCCCGGGCGCCCCGCGGAAATGCAGGTTTATCTATCCGACCGTTATCAGGCGCGCGAGGGCCAGCTTCATGTTCTTGGGCGGGACCAGTGGTATTCGCCTCCGGCCAGCGGCTCCAGTGCCCCGGGGTCAATGGTCGTGTGTCCGTGTACCAGCGGAACGCTGTCGGCGATCGCCAGCGGAGCGAGCGACAACCTCATCGAGCGCGCAGCCGATGTGGCCCTGAAAGAGCAGCGCAAGTTAATACTTGTGCCGCGCGAAATGCCATTGTCGGCAATTCATCTGGAGAACATGCTCAAGCTTGCGCGCTTAGGCGTCGTGATTCTCCCGGCCAGCCCGGGTTTCTATCACCATCCACGCCGCGTTGAAGACCTGGTGGATTTCGTAGTTGCGCGAGTGCTCGAGCATTTGGGTGTGGAACAAAGGTTGGTTCCACCCTGGGCGGCAAACAAGGGCGCCTAGAGACCGGTTGGCAGCACTCTATTTTTTGCCCACGCCGTAGATGTAGTGCGAAAAGGTGGCGACGTCGCTCGAAAGACTGCGGAACAGGTGATCGAGGCTGATGATCGCATGCTCAAGCAGATTTACCGCAATATAGGGATGTTCCACGCGCAGGCGCTGGTACATTG
>JAJXUF010000147.1 GCA_021783175.1 Pseudomonadota bacterium | reverse complement strand
GGCGGGCAGGGCGGATAGCAGGCGCCGCAGCAGATACACTTCTTCTCGTCCACTTCGAGCGACGGCTTGCCGTTAACCATGGCCGGGCGGATGGCCGCCACGGGGCAGCGTGCCACCACCGAAGGACGCTCGCACACGTTGGCCACGAGATCGTGGTTGATCTTGGGCGGCTTGGTGTGCTGGATGTTGATGGCGATGTCGCCCTGGCCGCCGCAGTTGATCTGGCAGCACGACGTCGTAATGTGTACGCGGTTCGGCATATCCTCACGAACGAACTCTTCGTAAAGCTCGTCCATCAGGGCCTTCACCACGCCCGAAGCATCGGTGCCGGGGATATCACAGTGCAGCCAGCCCTGGGTGTGGGAAATCATCGTCACCGAGTTGCCGGTGCCACCCACCGGGTAGCCAGCATCGGTCAGCGCCTGGATCAGGGGTTCGACCTTTTCGGCCTTGTCCACCATGATTTCAAGGTTGCTGCGGATAGTGAAGCGTACGTAGCCATCGGCGTACTTGTCGATGATGTCGCACAGCAGGTTGATTTCGTAAGGTCCGAGCTGGCGCTGGGTACCAGCGCGCACGGTCCAGATTTCATCGCCGCTATGTGCCACGTGATGCAGCACCCCGGGACGCGGGCGGTCGTGGTACTTCCAGTTGCCATAGTTCCGGATCATCAGCGGGTGCATGTACTGGAAGCCATCAGGGCATCCGCTCTCGATCGGTTGACGCATTTCGGCCTGTTCAGCCATGGATCCTCCAAACAATCGACAATTCGTTCAAATTAGCCCGCAACGCGGGCCTCGTTCCTGTTGCCTCGGGCGCAGGTTAGCCGGCAGCCTGCTTTTGGCGGTCGAACCACTTTTCCGCTTCCTTGTCCCACTCGTCCGTACGGATGTAGGAGATGGTGCGCGGATGGTTAATCATGTTGGGGTCGACCTCAAGGCCGATACCTTCAAGGAAGTTGACCAGACCGATACGCTCGATCATTTCGCCGCAACGCTCGTGCTCCAGGCCGTTTTCGGCCCAAAAGTCGATGGTGTTGACCGCGATTTCCTTCAGCTGCTCATACTCTTCATCTGTTTCGAGCTTCATGAAGGGGACGATGACGGTGCCCATGATGTCGCCGATCTTGAGCGTGCGCTTGCCGCCGATCAGCACGGTGACACCTTTGTCCTTGCCGGGGGAGAGCGCCTTGGTCATGACGTTGATGCAATGCATGCAGCGCACGCAATTGCGATTGTCGACGTCAAGCGTGTCGTCGTCATTCAGTGACAGCGCCTGGGTGGGGCAGCGGCTGATGACATTGTCAATGACGTACTTGCGTCCGCGCGAGGCGACGAAGGACTTCACTTCCTTCTGATCAACCTGCATGTCGTCGCGCCAAGTGCCGATGACCGCCATGTCGGAACGCTGAATCGAGTTCATGCAGTCGTTCGGGCAGCCGGACACCTTGAACTTGAACTTGTAAGGCAATGCCGGACGGTGCATGTCGTCGATGAAGTTGTTGACCAGCAGACGGTGGATCTTTTGCTCGTTGCAGTTTGATTGCTCGCAACGCGCTGCACCGACGCAGGACATGGCCGTGCGCACGCAAGGACCGGCGCCACCCAGATCGAAACCGTATTCATTGATTTCGTCAAAGAAATGCTGGGTATTGGTGCTCGTCGTGCCGATGAACATGATGTTGCCAGTCTGGCCGTGGAAGGCAATCAGGCCAGAGCCGTACTTGTTCCACGAATCCGACAGCTTGCGCAGCATCTGGGTGGTGTAATGGTTGCCGGCGGGCGGCTGGACGCGAATGGTGTGAAATTCTTTTGATTCCGGGAACATTTTGGCGACTTCGGAGAAGCGGGGAATAATGCCGCCGCCGTAACCGAATACGCTGACCGTGCCACCCTTCCAGTAGCCCAGGCGGGTCTTGTATGAATGTTCCAGCTGGCCGAGCAGGTCCACCATCATGTTGTTGTCATGGGCAAGACGCTTAAGGCCGGTTACGAAGCTGGGCCACGGTCCGCTTTCCAGCTGATCCAGCATGGGTGTTTCGTGGAACGGCTTGGTCGACTTTTTCTCTTTGGGGAGAAAAGTAGAGTGCTTCTCTGGGTTCTTCGGTTTGCTTGTGGCCATCTATACTGTCTCCTGTGCGTACGGCAAGGGCCTGCGTTAGGCTTGTCTGCGTTTTTCAGTGCAGACTAAGCGTCTTAATCATCACTGATGCGGTCACTCATACAGCATTACTGCAGCAGCTCGACGGGAAATGCAGATAATCTGTCCCTGTTGAAACCTTGTGGACTCCCGCTTCAGACTGGACTCCGCCTGGTCAACCGCTCGTCTGCCAAGTTGGCACTTATGTTCGGGAGGCGAGTCTAGTGTTGCGACTTGAACTAAATACATCCTTCATTGGGGAGGGAGGTGCGGAGTGCCTTACCCCCCTATGGGGATATAAGACACTATAATAAGGGAAAGCCTTCCGTGGCAAAACTAATCCCATTTTCTCGGTAGAACAACTAGTTACACGTGCATTCTGCGTTTTTCAAGCCCTTCCCGAAGAGATATATGGCTGGGTTGGGCGGACCTCCATTTAGTTTTTTGCACCTTTGGCGAAACGCAGCATTCTCCGTAAAATCAGCACCACGCCACCATGCTAGCGTTGAGTCATGTCAGACACATGACGGCAAGCCACTGACGCAGGAGTCTTCACAGATTGGAAAAGCCCTTCCGACCAGCCATGCCGGATACTGGCGCACAGACCGCGTCGTCTGGACCATTTTCCCTGGACGATGAGTCGGCGTATCGGCGCTGGCGCGCCTGGAAGCTCGACGGTTATCCAACGCGTCCTGAAGATCTGATGGTGCGCATCCGCGACCCGCGTGCTGTGACTGAAGCAGAAATCGAGGCCATGCTGCGCGTTTGCCGCAAGACGAACATGGTGATTTACGCCAGCGACGTCGGCACCGATGCGGACAAGAACATTGCCCACGCGCTGGGTGAGCGCTTCGGTCTAAGACACCTCGACGCCAACCCGCTGGCCGATGATGATGGCGTAACGTCGCTGCAGGTGGTTCCGGGCAAATCCGGGCGTGGCTACATACCGTACTCGAACCATCGCCTGCTGTGGCACACCGATGGTTACTACAACACCATGCAGCAACCGATTCGTGCATTTCTCATTCACTGTGTGTCGCCGGCGGCAGAAGGCGGAGAAAATGCGGTGCTCGATCACGAGATCGCCTACATCCTGATGCGCGATGCTGCGCCGCACTACGTGCGTGCGCTTATGGCGCCGGACGCCATGACGATTCCGCCAAATACCGAAGGCGGAAGCGAATCGCGCGGTGCACGCGGCGGCCCGGTATTCGCGGTGGACGAGCTTGGAGGCAGCTTGTTGATGCGCTACACCGCGCGTACCCGCAGCATTGTCTGGAAGCAGGATCCGACAACGCTGGCGGCGGCGGAATTTCTGGCGCGGTTGCTCGAGAATGAGTCGCCCTATATCTTTCACCACCGCCTTGCCGCAGGCGAAGGGCTGCTTTGCAATAACGTGCTGCACAACCGTACGGGCTTTACAGATGACGCCGGGCGCAGTAAAACTAGGCTGCTTTATCGTGCGCGCTACTACGATCGAATTGCACGTACGGACCTCAGTACCATCTACCATTGCTAGGGTTTTTGCCAAGGCGGTTTCCATGCTTCATCTGAGCGAGATTCTTATCCAAGGCCACGATATCGAGACCTTTGCAGAACTCCTGACCGTGGTGTCGCAACGTGCCCAGGGCGAAATGTTTTTTCGCATCGACGTAAAGCCGCCTTACCCCGATACGCCGCCAAACTGGGAAGATCTCCTGGAAGGGGCGTTCGTCGGAATCAATTCCGTGACCCGCTGAGACAGCCTAGGGCCATGCAGATATTCGCTGTTATCAACCCGAACGGAGAGCCGCACGCATGAAGTATCTGAAAGATCAGACCGGCATCATGGATGCCGATAGCGGCGAAGATACGCTGGGTTCGGAGTTGCTCCTCGAGAACCGCCTTGAGGACGTCCTGCGTCGTCTGCAGGAACTGCCTGCTGGACACGACCCCCTTACGCGCGCGGATCTGCTGATGGACGCGGGCCGACTGTTTCTCGAACTCAAGAAGAACGAGGATGCCTGGGACAAGGGGCGCGCCGCATTCGATGTCTACGTCGCGAAAGATGCCTGGGAGGGTGCGGTGCAGGCTTGCGACGTCATGTTCCAGTCAGACCAGCCAGAATCTCTGGCCGCGCTCGGACAGGGGTTGTGGCTAACCATCACCTATCCAATGGACCCGGAGCTTTCGGTTGCCATGCTGCAGCACGTTGTGGACGAGACACCTGCGGATTCCGACGGCGCAGCCGTTGCCGCCACCGTGGCGCACTACCTCGTCGACATGCGGGCTGAGGACCGGCAACGCGAGGATCTCCTGTTCTACACCAACCAGATGTTAGCCACGGTGGCACGACGTCACAGCAAAGTGGACGATCAGAAAGCCTTCGATGCCTGGTTCCGCCGCCTAGAGCTGAACGACCCGGCGAAATTCCTGCCGCGCATGCGCAATGTGGTCGACGTGCTGGTGCAGAACGATTGGTGGATAGATCGGGACACACTGCAGATGAAATTACCGGTTCACTGAAGCCATGTATTGGAGCGATAGTCAGTCCGACGAGACGATCACGATCCCCGACGATGTCGTGGACGCGGTATTCTCGATTTCTTGCCGCTGCCTGCCGGTGGATCATGCGCACGCTCTGCGTCAGGCGCTGCTCGCCGCGCTGCCGTGGCTGGCCGAAGAGCAGGAGGCCGGCATCCATCCAATTCATGGTGCCGAATCAGGGAATGGCTGGATGCGTCCGGACCGGCCCGAGGATCTGCTGTATCTGTCGCGTCGCACGAAACTTACCCTGCGTTTGCCCAAGCATCGTATCGAGGATGTTGCGCGCCTCAGTGGCGTGACTTTGGACATAGCTGGCCATGCGCTGGTGGTCGCGGCAAGCACGGTGCGCGCGCTCAGCCCGATCACGACGATTTTCGCGCGTTATGTTGCTCTCGATGCCGGTGCCGACGAGGAGGTATTCCTCGCCGCGGCCATGGCACAGCTGCACGGGCTTGGCATCAAGCCGAAAAAAATGCTTTGCGGCATCGAAAAATCGATTGCGACACCGGACGGTAATGTTCGCACCCGCAGCCTCATGGTGGCTGATCTCTCCATGGAGGAGTCGATCCGACTGCAACAGCATGGACTCGGGCCATTGCGCCAGCTTGGCTGCGGCCTGTTCATTCCGCATAAAGATATCGATGAGGTGAGGCGAGCTCAAAGTTGACCGGGCGCGCCTCGCCCGCGTTTTCAGTGTTACATCGCTAACAATCCAGCAAGACAATCTTTCACTTTCTCGAGGGAGATACCCATGGCATACGATGTGAATGGCAAATCAGTTGAATCGACCGCGACCGGCTTTCTGGCCAATCAGGATGACTGGGACAAGTCCGTGGCCGAAGCGATTGCGAAGGAGGAGGGCCTGGAGCTGACGCAGGACCACTGGGACGTGATCGAGTACCTGCGCGACCAGTATTTCAATCATAACGGCGAACTGCCGAGCAATCGTCACATCCTGAAGGGAATGCAGGATATCTGGTCCGGCCGCAAGGTGGACCAGAAGACGCTGTACGATCTGTTTCCCGGAAATCCCTCCAAGCAGGCCGGCAAGATCGCGGGGCTGCCCGAGAGTATGAGAAAGGGCGGATATTGATGGCCGTCGGGCGCCGTAAACATGCAGCGGGCACGGGCGATTGCGGTGCATGCGCTCGACTGCGGCTCGCATGAACGCGGCGCACAGCATGCACAAGACACTCGTCGACACGGCCACGCTGGCAAATCATCTCGATGATCCGCAATGGGTCATCGTGGATTGCCGCTTCACGCTCACGGATGTGGAAGCGGGTGCGCGCGCGTACGCCGTCGGACATATCCCTGGAGCGCGATACGCCCACCTGGACCGCGATCTTTCGGGGCCAATCACGCCGGGCAGCGGGCGTCACCCGCTGCCCGATCCGGCGGTCCTGGCGCAGACACTCGGACGCTGGGGCATCGATGCAGACAAGCAGGTCGTCGTGTATGACGACAGTTTCGGCGCCATGGCCTCGCGCCTGTGGTGGATGTTGCGTTGGCTCGGGCATGAGGCGGTGGCACTGCTCGACGGCGGCTTGCCGAAGTGGCGGCGTGAGCGACACCCCACCACGGCCAGCACAGCTGTGGTGGCGCCGAGCACGTTCCGGGCGCATGCGGATAACACCATGTGGCTCGATAGCGAATCTCTGCGTGCCGGGCTTGCGCGCGGCGAATACCGGCTGATGGACGCACGTTCCGAGGAACGTTTTCGCGGTGATGTCGAGCCCCTCGACAGGGTCGCCGGGCACGTGCCCGGAGCAGTCAATCTGCCGTTTGAAGACAATCTCGATCTTGGCGGCGAGTTCCTGCCGGCATCGGCCTTGCGTTCCCTCTATCTGACCCTGCTCGATGAAAAATCCCCCGAACGCGCAGTGCAGATGTGTGGCTCCGGTGTGACTGCCTGCCACAACCTTCTTGCCATGGAACATGCCGGTCTGCTGGGAGCGAAGCTCTATGCCGGTTCATGGAGCGAATGGATTACCGACCCGCGGCGGCCCGTGGCAACGGGAGATGCGGCGGCGGAAGGTGCTGGTCGCTAAAGCTGATACGGTCTTAATCGTGGTGAGGAGCGGGCCCTTTTCGGTCGCACTACCCGGAAGACGGCATCGTCCATCTGCTTTCACGCACATCCTCGTCATCAAGTTCGCGCAATTTTGCCCCAAGTATGTTCGTGCGCCCCAAGTAACCCACCAGTTTTTGCGGAACATCGCGCGTCACCACCGGCAGGCGCCCAATGTTGCGACGCAGCATCTTTTGCGTTGCGCTGCGTAGTGTCTCGTCCGGGTAAGCGACAACGAGATTTCCCGAACCCGCCTGCAGTACACTGCAGGCGGGTGTACTTTCAACGGCACGCAGCACATCGCCATGGGTGATTATTCCAACCAGGCTGCCGCTGTCATCGATGATAGGCAGCGCGTGGTGGCGCGTGAACTTGGGATCACGCTGCGCAATACGACTTGCCAGTTCGCTTACCGACATGTTCGCCGGAATGGCAGTGGTGTCCCGGTCCATCACGTCGCGCACCCGCTGAAGCTCAAACGCATCGACGCCATATTCGCAAGTTATATGGTGACCGCGCCGGGCGATCTTTTCGGTTAGGATCGAACGTCGCATCAGCAGCACCGTAACCGCA
>JAJXUF010000032.1 GCA_021783175.1 Pseudomonadota bacterium | reverse complement strand
ATGGCTGCGAGACTCACTGCGGCACTAACCACCCAAGACATCGGAAACGTCTGACCCAGGATCGAAACCGGGTGATCGCCAAACACCGTGGCAGGAATCGAGCGCTCGTCGTTGCCAAAGACAATCACGGCGAGCGCCTCAATGACCTGCGACAACCCGAAGAAAAGAATAAACGAAAGCATTTCCGGGTCTCGCGCCGCAAGCAGCCGCGGCACAACTACATAATATAAAATCACCCCAAGCAGCACGAATAAAAGCAGCTCCGCCGGTATGGCGAACAAGGGATTGAGGCCGGCCAGCGTGTACAGCCCATAAGCCAGGAATGCGCCCAACATCAGAAAATCTCCATGCGCGAGGTTGATAAGCCGCATCACCCCGAACACAAGATTTAGCCCGAGCGCAGCCAAGCTGAAATACAGGCCGAACAACAAGCCGGCGAACAGCGTGTACTGCAGCATCTGTATTCTTTATGGTGCCGGATAAACCGCCTTGCCGGTTGCCACGTCCGGCGGATAGAGCATACGAACCTCAAGCCCCTTCTTGCCGGGAATGAACTGGCCAACTGCCAGAACTTCGCCGATCTGAGCACCGGTTACAGAGTCGATTTTAAACGCTCCGTCCAGGGTGTGCAGTTTTCCGGAAAAGCCGTCGACAGCGTGCCGCAACGCCATCTGCTTCAGGCTAGCCGAGGTTTCCAGCGTCTTCTGGATGATCAGGCCGGCATTGTAGCCTGCAATATTGAGAAAGTTCGGGGCGCTGCCAGTCGACTTCTGGAACACTTTCTGGAACGAACTGAGTCCCATGCCGAAGTTAACCTTGTTATATGCCAGCAGCGGCGGCGTTGGATAAGTGTATTTGTACGCAAGCGTCTGATCGCCAACATTCTTGCGGAATAGGTCGAAAAGCTGCCCGGGGAAGATCGTGAAAAGCATATTAAACTTCATGCCGCTGGCGCTCAGGTCGTGCAGGAAGGCAATGTCATTGGGCGGGTAACCGAATTCAACGACGGCCTCGGGCTTGGCCTCCTCTATATTGTGCAACAGCACCGTGTAGCTGGACGTGCTGGTTGGCACGCCGTGGTCATAGACCAGATGCACGTGACTTCCTTTGAGACGCTCACGCAGAGTATCGGCCTGAGAACCGGTGAAATCATTGGTTGAATAAATAAGCGCAATCCGCTTGATCTGTTTCTGGGTTTTCAGATAGTCCGCCAGCTCATCCGGCCAGATTGCAGAGGTCGGCAGGGACGTTAACACAATATACGGATTGTCCTTGGTGAAGAACTTCGCCCCGGTACCCGTCGCGTCGAAAAGTAGCACCTTGTGTTCCTGAGCGATGGGTACTGCCACCGAGGTCAATACGGAGCCAAAATCTGCTGCCAGAAGATCGACGTGATCCTGCGTAATGAGCTGATTGTACAGAGTGGCGGCTGTCGTGGTGGAACTGCGATCGTTGTAGGCGATGAGCTTGATAGGAATCTTGCGCCGAAATTCTTTGACGTAGACGCCACCCTTGCGGTTGACGCCATTTACCCAGAACTCGAGACCCTTGTACTGCGACAGAGATGCAACAGCGAACGGTCCGGAGTCGGCATATAGCGTGCCAAGGCGAATTTCCTTAGGTGCGGTTGCGGCCTGTGCTGTGACATAAAACATGCCAAGCGCCAGTAGCGCCAGGGTTTTCACAGAGAGCCAAATACGTGCAGCGCGCTGCCGGGTATTCATAAAGGCCTCCTCGTTTCTTGTGGTTGTCAGAATGGCAAAATTGAGCAATGAGCATAGTGAGGCACGCGACAGGAATCAACCGCGCCGTGAACGACCCTACAAAACAGGGTCGACAGGCCACCTCCAGGCCAGAAATAAGGACGGCAAACGTCGTAGGACGACTAAAATAGCCAGCTGGCCGGTCAATTCCGGCTGCCACGAAACCAGGAAACGCCGGTCAGGTGCGAGACATCCATTTCACACGGCCGGGCGAGCGATTTGCGCGGCCCGCGCCAGCCAATCTTGCAAAGCTGCCTGCGGGGGCACATTGGTGCGGTCTGGCCGCACTAGCTGTCAACAAGCTTTTCAAGCTTTGTCACAAGTTGACGAACGGCCGGAAACTTGGAATTTAAGACTCTCCAGGTATCGAATCATTGCCACTGCGTCTTTTTTCTGACCTGATTTGCGAAAGGTCACTGCGGCTAGGTATTTTCCATGCCTCGCCAAATTGGCGCCCATCGAGCGCAGCCACACCTTTCTGATAGCGTTCCCACTACGGTTGGGTTAACGGCCTCATGCCGTAGAACTGAATGGCTGCTGCGATGCCTGGCGCAGCGATCAGTAGCTGTACCGCAGGGGTAGCCACTGGCAACCGCCGACAGCGATGGTGCCGCCCGCGGTCGCCCCAGTCCCAAGCGTACGCTTCACACACTCACTATGCGCAATCCTGGCCGACAGGGTACGCCTATCCCATCGTCGCCAACGGCGTGGACGTATTGCGGATCGTCTTGTAGGCGTGGTAGTTCCAGGAAAATGAGATCCCGGTACTGAATAGACTATGGGTATTGCGCCAAGTCCGCCATCCGCGCTTGAGAGAATTACTCAATGAGGAAACTTCTGCATAGGCTGCGAGCAACCCTTCATACGCCTCGCGCGGTGACATGTGTGACATGCGGAATACCGGCTCGAAAATGGTGTAATGCCGCCAGTCATTGGGGAAATTCGCAAGAAGCAACCGATTCTCCTCCACCATCTGGCGATAGAAAGCCGTGCCAGGCAGCGGCGTTTCAAGCGTCATCTGGATCGCATCGATTTCATTTTCCATCGCGAAATCAATGGTGCGCCGGAATACGTCCGTGCCTTGGCCATCGGCGCCAAAAATGAAGCAGCCAACAATGGCAATGCCGTGATCGTGGATCTTTTTTATGGAGTCTCGGAAGTTGCGCGTATTGGGGCGAAGATTAACAGCCTTGTGCATTGCATCGACGGTGACCGGATCAATGGACTCGAAACCAATCAGAAATGCCTTGCAACCACTGTCCTGGGCGGATTGCAGTACATCCTCGTGCTCGACGATGTTGAGGCAGGTCTGCCCTGCCCACTCTTTGTTGCACTCCGTGAGGCGATCGAAAAAATCCTTCGCGCGCCGTACGAATTTCCTCCCTGCGCCGACGATGTTGTCGTCGACGATGAATATTCTTTTTGCCTTGATAGCGTTGATTTCATCAATGACATTGTCAATGTTGCGGGTACGATATCTCGGGCCGTTAAAGGCGGTAACCGAGCAGAAATTACAGTTGATCGGACAGCCGCGGCCGGTCTGCACAGTTTCAACGAAGTAGTCCCCACGAAACAGATCGCGGCGCGGAGCCGCAAGATTTTCAATATCCGGTTGCTCACAGATGCGGTAGACCTTCTGCATCCTGCCGCGCTCGAAATCCGCCAACAGCTGCGGCCAGAGATTCTCCGCCTCACCCACGACCACGGCGTCGGCGAAGCGCAACGCCTCATCTGTCATGTACGATACGTGAATTCCCCCCATAACCACCGGAATCCCGCGCTGGCGGAAGTGCGTGGCAAGTTCATAGGCACGCGGCGCGAGCGGCGTCATACACGTAATCCCGACAAGGTCCGCGGACGCGTTGAGATCCAAATCCTCAACGGCCTCGTCCACAATCTCCACTTCGTACTCCTCTGGCGTATAACGGGCAATCATTGCCAGATTAAGCGGGGGAATAGCCAGCACTTTTATGTTGGAGTGAAGACTTTCCTTGTACGCCGGATTGATAAGAAGAATCTTTTTCATGGATGCTCCCACTGTACGTGAACTACCGATGGTACGCTGCGCGCATTTTTGAATTAATTTAAATCCCTGCCAGGCGACAATGTAAACGTGTTTTTGCTGTAAATCCAGCACCTTAATGGGTCCCGCAACTTCCTTTCGGCAACGTGGCCATACGGCGCCGGCCGCCGTCAGCCGGTTGCTGCATTGTCGTTGTGCGCTCTGTTGCATTGCGGATTTTCCGCCCGGGTCTGATTCATATATCCCCGTTGCGCTAGAATTTCTCGGCAGCGTCGAGAAGGCGTGTACCGGCCCGAGGTATCCGTCGGAAAATATGCGACTGATGCTGGCACTGAAGTACGGGCGGCGACATGATGGGCTACTTCATCAATTCGTCCAGCGGTGCGCTAATCGGCACAGGCTCGTACACTACGGACGGAGCATCTCACGGAATAGCGTTGGGCCCGTCGGGCAAGTTCGCCTACGTGGCCAATTTGGGCAATCCTGCCGCCTCGATCTTCACAGTCCACGCTAATACCGGGATTCTGTCGTCCGCCGGGCAGGCCAGTGCTGAAAACCAGCCAGTGTCCGTGGACACCACGGGAACACGGAAGTAAGCCGTTTCCCAAGCGCCAACTCAGGCAGAGAGGCAGCAGAGGAATAACGGGAAAGGTGCATCAAGAAAAACCCTTGGGCCGGGCCCAGTTGCGTGCTGCCCGCCCCGGGGTTCGCAGAGCACTACGCCTGAATGAGTCCTCTGCGTATCGCAAGCCTGGCCAGCTCGGCAGAATTCTGCACGCCAAGCTTTCGCAGAATGCGTGTCTGATAAGTCGAAACGGTCTTGTCGCTCAAGAGCAGCGTCCGGGAAATCTGCAAGACAGTTTTGCCTTCCGCTAACATGCGGAAGACTTCAAATTCTCGCTCCGTCAGGCCCATCATTGGATCGTTGCCCGAGGCGACGCCGGCAATCGCAATCTGCTTGGCGAGCCCGGGTTCAACGAATGTTTCACCCCGGGCCACAGCGCTGACCGCGGCAAGCAGCATTTCCGGTGCACAGCGCTTCGTTACAAAACCTTTAGCGCCCGCCTGCAATGCGCGAACCGCAAATATGGGTTCCTCGTACATGCTTAATACAAGAATGCGCGCCCCAGGGTCCTTGGCAATAATGCGGCGTGCCGCCTCGATGCCTCCAATTCCAGGCATGGCCAGATCAAGGATGACGACATCGGGTCTCGCCAGGCCGTAGTCACTGTAGGCCTGCTCGCCACTCGACGCCTCGGCGATAAACTCGATTGCCCCCGAATCGGACAGCAGGCGCCGAAGTCCGGCACGAACGATTTCATGATCATCGGCCAGCAATACTCGCGTCAGCCGCAATTCGGTAGCAAATGGTGTCATATTGTTTGACCTGTGGGGATGGAGGCGATCACCCGTGTACCTTTATTAATTTCGCTTTCAATCAGCATGTCTCCGCCTAGCCCCTCAATGCGCTCACGCATACCAAGGAGACCGAAACTATCGGCTTTGCTTAAAGCAGTACCCACATCCATACCGTGCCCGTCATCACAGATCGTCACCACTACCCAGCTCGCAACTGTATTGCCTGCGGAATGACACTCGACATCACTTACCTTTTCCAAGCAAATCACCACATTTGAGGCCGCCGCGTGACGACAGGCATTCACCAGGCACTCCTGGATTATGCGATAGATGGCGATGTTGATGCTTTCGCTGAGGAAATCCAAGTTTCCACATGTCTCGAGATTAAAATGGAGCCAGGGATACCTTTGCCGCCAGTTAACAAGGAGGTCGTCGACAGCTGCCACCAACCCAAGCTCATCGAGCGTGCTTGGCCGCAGTCGCCGTATAGCGGCATAGATAACAGAGTAGATATGGTCGGCTACCGCCATTATCGATGTAGCCCAGCGGTTGACATCCTCGGCGCGCGCGTCCCGGCTATGCTTCGAAATCAATACGGCATCCGCCTTAATCGCGGTGACAGATTGACCCAATTCATCGTGTAGCTCGCGCGCAATTCTCTTATAGTCCTCCTCCTGCACCGCCATCAACCGTCGGGTCAGTAACTGATTCTTCTGAAGCAGAATCCTGATCTTGTCTTCGGCGTTCATTCTCTGGATAATTCCGGCCAAGGTACTGGCAACCGCGCGCAGAAATTCCGTTCCGGAGTTATCCTCGATTGATTCATTCTCAACATACTGAACGATCACACCCAACATCTTACTTCCTGCCATAATCGGGACACCGTAACGCGCATAATTCGGTGCATTCAGAAAGCAGGTGCCGTACTCCGGGTCATCGCTACGGACGAAGACCTCTCTTCCCATTGCGGCAACCTTGCCACATACACATTCGCCTTGTGGCACCTGAGAGCATCCAGCCCTCATGTCATCTGTGAATCCCTGGCAGGCACGCATGGAAAGACCGCACGCATCATCGACCAGGAAAATTGCACCCTTTTGCTTCGCCGGCACCCACGTGACGCGCAAGACTAGATCCAGTGCCTGCGATAGCTTCTCGTCGAGAGTTGCCTCTCCGGCGGATAGGCTTAAGAGGGAATTTAGTGCTGAGAGACGTTGCCTGGCGTCCGGAATCATGGTGCCGTTCTGCTGATAGCCCTCCTGGACATTATCGCATCTCCGATTTTCAATGTTGATTTGCAGGGGCATAGAGTCCACTCACCGCCAGCGTGCTTTCGCACAATTTGCAGCGACAAGGTCCACCCTTGTTCCCGGTACAGCTGGTGGCAGCGTCGCCATTGACTCCGCGACACACCACGGCTGCTGCTTACGCCGCGGCAACGCTTCTAACATTGTTGTGGTTTTGCCAAATTTTCCCCTCATTTCACGGATTATCCCGATAGGGTAACCGCAATACGCCGGTATTGCGGCAAAATTATATGGCGACTCTCGGCAGATTCTGCGCCGCGTCTTTGCGCAAAATAATCCTGAAAGATTCTCTTTTCGCTGCGGGTTGCCGGAAATCGCATTGGTATCTATATCAATTCCAAAAATAGATCGCATTTACGGGTACTTTCAGTGCCAGACATAAACAATGGCTCGCCTCGGCGCTCAAATCAAGAAAAACGCACCGTTCTGACGCACTTGCACCAACCGCCTCTCGCCACTTCAATTCGTATAGTCATCGAAACATAAAAAACATCACACCCTAGACAATCTCCAGTTGTCCGAATACGGCGGCACTGGGCGTCCGTGCATTCCTACACAATTCGCAAACCCGCCGCGCACAACAACGCAATCCGCAGTCATTTTTGTTTCGATGCAATTGGGTCTATTCAGGTGCCTAAACGGGAGCGGTTGATTCTTCATTCGATGCAGACAACGTAACGCCGCCGCTGACAGAGTTCATTGTCGATGCACTTGAACCGTGGACACCATGCAGAAGTATCCATGCCAGCGCGAGCAGAGATATCAGCGCAATCGCTACTAATGACCAGCGGTACGTTGCACGTCGGGATGTCGTCCGCTGGACGTGGCGTCGTTCGATTTCTTGCAACCGGCGTAGTGAACGTAATGCTGCGGAACTCGCTGGTCGAATGGGTCCGCGCGGATTCTCCGCAGCACTTTCGCTCTGCCTGCCGGCTGTATCCGGCGTAGCCGCTATCGTTGCCATTTCCGCGCTTTCAACGGTAGAGGACGAATAATTCATCAATACGCTGTATTCGCTCCCGATTTCCGCCGACGTCAACGGAGACGACGACGCAAATGGGATCACCACGCCATAAGACTTTTCGTCAGACTCCCGTGTCGGCGGTTCCGTTGTTTTAACCTGAGAGCCCAGCATGGCGCCGCCCCCCGTCGCGCTCGCTTCGGGCATAATCCAGACTTCCGCAGGGAGCCCTTCACTTTTCGGCAGAACGGATGCTTCGTCTATGGATGCCGGACGCGCCAAGCGGTCGTCGACGACGCGAGTCGCCGTTTCGGTGCACCCAGAGTCTGCAGAAATATACATTGCCGGCAACGACTGCGCGAAAAGACGGCGCATGTCTAGGATCGGCACGATCCTGTCGTCCAGTCTGAAGCAGGCACGGGCAACATGCCTTAGCGACAATGGAGTCGCAGGAAGCTCAGAAGCCATGCCGTCGTCCACCTGCACCTCCATCGGCGCCGCACCCACGAGCAGAGCCCCATGTTGCAGCGGTTCGCCCGGTGCATTCTGATAGGCGATGACAACGGCCCGACGCCGCGATTCATCGACCTGGGCGCCGAACAGCGGCGCCAGATCGACAACCGGGATATAGCGTTCACGCCAGTAGAGCAGGCCAGCGACGTGCACGGGAGCGAGCGGTACTGCCGTGGTTTCCGGCGCCACCAGGTATTCGACGACATGGCGCGCTCCGGCTGCGACATGCTGTCCGTCGCAAACATTGAACACCCAGGCCCTACTCGCGCTGGCCATGACCATGTTCCGTCAGATAATCGAGATACGCAACCAATTCGGAAGCGTGTGTGACGGCGACTAGACCGTCACGGTAGCGCGCAAATCCAGTAATGGGCGATCGTACCGCCCGCAGACAGCCCGGCACCGGGGCAACAGAAAGATCCGCGTCGCTGGCCAGTGACCACAGATGATCACAGGCCAGGCCGCGCATTTCCCCGCCGCTGCCGAAAAATACGCAGCTGCGTCGTGTCTCCGAAGGGCGTCTTTCGAGACCAAGTACACCGTCAAGTCCAAAGACCGGCCAAGATGGCCCTTGCGGACGCAGCAGCATGCCGATTTCGTCAGCATCGTCACGCCCGGCCGCTGTTAGGTCATCCATCAAAGTAATAAGGACCACCTCGCGCTGCGGCAATGCCAAACGTAACCCATCGAGCGCTAGCAGCAACCAACCGCCGGCGATGCCCGGCTCGCTGCTGCGCACGTGCGTCTGCATTACACCTGCTGGCTCACTCATGCCGCTTTGGTCAACATGGCGCGCAGCCGGGACAGCAGCTCACCATCATGGAACGGCTTGGTAAAGTACAAATCAACCCCTGCGGCCTCTGCCAGCTGGCGATGCTTGTCGCCACTGCGCGAAGTGATCATGATCACCGGAAGCCCGCCGGTTTCAGCGCGCTCGCGCAGCCGCTGGGTGAGTTCGATACCGTTCATGCGCGGCATTTCGAGATCGACCAGCATCGCCGCCGGATGTTCTCGCGCCACAGCATCCAGCGCTTCAACGCCGTCGCGTGCGGTAACAACCTGATAGCCATCATCCTCAAGAAGCTGGGTAAGCGCCTGGCGCACGCTGAGCGAGTCATCCACCACCAGCACCGGACGGCGCATGGCGCTTGCGGTTTGTGCGCGCACTAGCGTCGGACGGGTCACTTTGCTTTGGGACCGTTGCAGGCGCAACAGATCGTGCAAGTCGAGGACTGGCAGAACCGTGCCGTCACCGAGCAGTGCGGCACCGATCATGCCGCGGGCGCCACTCAGGTAATTTCCGAGATTCTTGATAACCAGATCGCGTCCGGACAACAGGCTATCTACTACCACCGCTTGCTTGCCTACGGCGTCATTTGCCACGACCACCGGGCGGGTATCACCGTCCTCACCAAGGGGCCGCTCCACCGGATAACCCATCAGATCGGCCAGATCGCACACCCCCAGGCTCTCGAGATCCTCATTGAAGGCCCAACGCGTACCGACACGCTTCACGAAGCGCGCGCCAGTGTACACAACGCGATCAAGAATGTCGGTAGGGATGGCAACAGTCAGGCTGCCGCTTTTGACAACCAGACAGTGTGCGCTTCCCAGGATCAGCGGCAACCGCAGGATGAAAGAGCAGCCTTTGCCCGCGACGCTTTGGATTTCGAGCGTACCCTTGAGCTTTTGGACGGCGGCATTGACAACATCCATTCCAACACCGCGGCCTGAAAGCTCTGACACGTTCTCGCTGGTACTGAAGCCGGGCAGCAAAATCAGGCGCGCGATTTCCGACTCGCTAAGCACGACATCGTCCGGAATCAGACCGCGCCGAACAGCAAGTCCCCGAATACGCGAAAGATCGAGGCCAACACCGTCATCCTCGCAGCGAATTACGATATGGTTGCCTTGGCGGGCGAAAGTCAGTCGCACACTGCCTTCTTCGGCTTTCCCCAACTGCAGTCGTTCTGCCGGCATCTCCAGACCATGGGCCACGGCGTTACGCAACAGGTGGCCAAGAGGATTTATCAGATCATTGACCAGTTGGTCATCAAGCATTACATCGCTGCCGAACAACTCGAAGCGCGCGCGTTTGGAGGCGGCGTCGCAGGCCTGACGCACGGTGCGCGCCAGGCGTGGCTCGATGTTGCCGGCGGCCACCATGCGTGAGCGCAATATATGCTCGTGCAGTTCGCCGTTAACAAACCCCTGCTGGGTAAGTGCGGTTTCGATGGCTGCCAGCGTATCCAGCACACGGGTACCCAGCGCCTGGACATCGGCTGTAGTCTCCACGAAACCGTATACCGCGCCGTGAAGTTCGCTGTACTGGTCCATCTCCAGCGCATCGAATGCTCCCGCGGCCGACGTGCCTTGTTTCTGTCCGGCAGTTACACCTTGCACAGTGACCAATCGGTCGAGATCGGTGGCACGATTTTGAAGAATTGCCTGGCGTTCACGCAGCTCCTCTGTCAGACCCACCGCTTCGTGCAGACGCTCCTGGATGTGAGCGCGCCCGATGGTGATCTCGCCTGACAGCCGCTGCATCTCATCAATGGAAGTCCCAGGAACGCGTATTGCGCGCTTGAGATCGGCTGCAGCTGCCGGCTGCGCCGCAGCAGGCGCTGCAGGGGAATGTGCGGTGGTCTTGGACGGTGCGAGCGGCGCCGCAGACTCCATCGTTGGCGCGCTGGGCGCGGCGGCCGCATCGGAGTCAGAAGTCAAATTCTCGAGCGCTTCGCCGCGGTCGATGGCATTGGCCACATCCAGCACGCGCTGCAATACGCCTTGTGCCTGAGAAGGTGCAGGTTCGCCGTCAACCAAAGACTCAAGCATCATTTCCAGGCAGTCGGCCGCGTCCATCAGCAGCTTGGCGAGCGCACCCTGCGGGGTAATGGAATGTTGTGAAAGATATTCAAGCAAATCTTCGAGGTGATGGGTAAGCTGTGCGACACCCCGCACTCCCACGGTGTTAGCTGCCCCTTTTATAGAATGGACCAGACGACGCGCCTCATTTAGCTGTTCCGGTCCTGCTCCCCCGCGAATCACCTGCTCCACCAAACTGGTGTAGGCTCCTGCTTGTAAAGGCGTCTCCGCAAGGAATGACTGAATCAGTACCGGATTGGCCTCAGGCGGCAAGGTCAGCGCCACGTCCTCGGGACGCGCTTCACTCGGACGCCGAGGCCGCAGTTCTCCCTCTTCGGGTCCGCCAGAAATATCTGTCAGCTGCCCGGCCAGTTCGAGGGCTGGCACCGCGTCCAGCGGCAACGGCCAGGCGCGGTCACGGAAATGATCCACCAGCTCCCGACTGTAGACTCCGTCCTGCGGCGCGCGCAGGTAGCCGATGAGCAGCGCCGGCCATTTATCGAGCAACGGAAACTGCCCAGCGTCCGGCCGGCGGCCTTCCATAGCCCCGAGATTGGCCTCAAGATGTCCGCAAAGCACCTGCAAACCTTTGAGATTCAGCAACTCGGCAGTGGATCCAATGCGCTGCACCGGATCGCGGTAACGCTCGCATGCCTCGTTCGCATCCGCCACATTGTCGCTGCGCGCCCAGTCTGCCAGCACAGCCGCCAGTGTAGTGACTGACTCCGCCACCTCATCGGCCAGAACCGCCAGAATTTCGGGGCTAGCCATTTACGCAGCCCTGCGTCCGGCGGAAGGTGCGCTCTGCCGATACTCATCTGGAATGGTAAAGGCTTCGACCGACTGCAACAGCTCGCCGCCCAGTTCGTCGAGGTGCGTTACCTGTTGCGCCGCCTTCTCGGCCATTTCGCCTCCCCTCACCACTTCACCGATGGCGCGATCCATCGTTGCCATGGTGTCATTCGTTTCCGTCTGAATATTGGTCACGAGCTTGGCAATCTGGTCAGTCGCTTCCTTGGACCGCTCGGCAAGACGCTGAACCTCGTCCGCAACCACGCGGAACCCGCGCCCGGCCTCGCCGGCCATCGCTGCCTGCATATTGGCGTTGAGCGCCAGCACCGAAGTACGTTCCGCAATGTCATCGATCAACTTCACGATACCGGTGATTTCCTGCGAACGTTCACCGAGGCGTTTGATACGTTTACCTGTTTCCTGGATCGTGCCACGAATTTCGTTCATGCCGCGCGCGCTGGAAAGCACCGTGTCGCGGCCATCCTGTGAGGCAGAGCGAACCTCGCCAGAGACGCTGACCACATTACCGAGCGTCTTGGCCGTCTGGTCGGCCATGTTGTTAATGGCGTCTGCGAGCGCGCCAGTTACGTCCTCGCGCACCGGCGCCTTGATCGTCAGATCGCCACGCGAGAGCTTGGCCACCGCACGCATAAGATCGATGATCGAGGTGTTGAGCGCCTCATTTTCCTTTTCCTTCTGCGCCAGCGTCGCCACACGTTCGTTCAACATACCGTCGAACGCACGCCCCAGGATGCCGAATTCATCGCCGGTTTCAAGGTTTGCGCGGGCACTGTAGTCGCCTGCCGACACCCTAGTTACCGTTTCACTCAAACGACCCGTGGCGCCTGTGATGTGCCTCGTTGTCAAGCGGGCCAGAAACCAGCCTAGCACGAGCGAAATGACGCCCAGACCGATAATGATGTCGCGTGTGACG
The DNA here is from genome assembly GCA_021783175.1 of Pseudomonadota bacterium. The sequence continues at coordinate 17,797 of JAJXUF010000032.1, read as the reverse complement.
TCGAATCGGCTCTGCGCTTTCGATGCCGTGTTCAGCAGGCGCCACTGCTGATGTTGGGCCAAAGCCCTTGCCGCTGTAATCAAAGTCTCGAGTGCTGGCAGACGTACCTGCATGAAGTACTGCTGGCCGTCAGCTCGATCATTGGTCGCGATGTATTGGCGCAATTTGTCGCCCGTGGCCAGGTATGCCTTGCGTGCGTTGACGATAGCGGCATAGTCCTGCGAACCTACGTCACCACCGGTCAGCCCCAGAACCAGGCCGTGCGCAACCAGCTGCCCCAGCTCCTTCATTTCACCATCGACCTTTGACTGCAACTCCGACATTTGCTGGCTGGCCTTAGCCGCCTGTACCGGGTCGGAGGTCATCAACATCACGTAGCTGTTCACCGCATTTTCGTTGAATTGCTCCAGCACGTCATTGGCCAACTGCGCCTTGCGAAAGTCTTCGGTTGCCAGCTGGTGCACTTTGCCGGATCCGAAATGCAGTCCGAACAGGCCGGCCACCATGATGAACAGCATGAAAATCAACAGTGACCCGAAGCCAAACACCAGCCGCGGGCCAATTTTCAGATCTCTAAAATACCTAAACATGTGTGGTTCCTCATATGTCAGCTCGGCAATGCGCCGATTTTCCCGAATATCCGTTTCCGGTACGAGACCGGATCCGGCAATTCCCATTTTTCGATCTCACGCACAACAGAACCACGGGTCAGCGCCTGACCTTCAGCCGTTCAAAGCGATGCGCTCTCCGAGTTTCCGAAACAGATCGGCTAGTTTCACATCTAGCCAGATGCTTCCTGCATGCTCGACCGCGCATCGAACAAGGCCATCGAGCATTTCCGGGTGCGGCGGGATGCCGTCCAGCTTGCGTTTGAAATCAATACCCTTCAACACCGGTAGTCCTTCGACTAACAGGCCAATCGCGCTGTCGCCGCTACCGCTGATCATGAGATATGGAGATTGTTGCGCCACATGTTCCAATCCGAAGGCCATGGCCAGATCGACCACCGGGACCAGAGCGCCGCGCACGCTCGCCACACCCTGGAGCCAAGCTGGTGTATGCGGCAATGGCGTCACAGCTGGTGGCAGAATCACTTCGCGTCCCACATCCGCATCGCAGAGCACACGCAATTCCCCGATACCCAGCATCAATCGTTCGCTGGTGACAAAAGCAGGACCAGCGCTCTCGGCAGGCGGGTCAACGATACCGCTTTCCAGCGCCTGGGTCGGACGCATCAGGTCGTTGCTCGCAAACGAAGTGAATTCCGTTCTCATGGTAGGGAACCTACAACTTGCGCAGTTCGCCGAGCAGCTGATCTGGTGTGTACGGCTTGGTTACATAGCCGCGAGCACCTTGTTCCTCGCCCCAAACCTTATCGGTCTTCTCACCCTTGCTGCTGACAAGGATAACGGCAATGTTCTGAGTCTTTGGGTCCGAGGTAATCGCCCGACAAGCCTGAAATCCATTCATCTCCGGCATGACGACGTCGAGTAGTACCGCATCCGGCTGCTCGCTTTTCGCCATCGCCACCGCGTCCTTTCCAGACTTGGCAGTCAGTACGACGTACCCGGCGGCGCTGCAAATTTGCTGCATATTCTTGAGATCGGTATCAGTGTCGTCGACACAGAGAACTTTCTTCACAGACATGTTTTTCTCCTTATGCGCTTTACGCAGCCGGTTGCTTACAGAGACCGCAACTGGGTGACAATCTGGTCCGGCGTATAGGGTTTTGTTATGTAGCCCGCCGCACCCTGCTCCTGACCCCAGACTTTGTCGGTCTTCTCGCCCTTGCTGCTGACGATGACAACCGGTATGTCCCGGGTGTCACTATCCGATTTGATTGCGCGACAGACCTGAAAGCCGTTCATGTCTGGCATGATGACGTCGAGCAACACCGCGTCAGGGTGCCAGGACTTGGTTTTTTCGATCGCGTCCTTGCCATTGGCCGCAGTGACGACCGCGTAACCTGCCTCCGAAACAATTTGCTCAAGTTTCTTCAGATCGGTATTGACGTCGTCCACGATTAGGACCTTCTTGATGGCCACGTGAGAATCTCCTTGATGGAAGTTAATGTTATGGTTGAGAGAGAAAAGGTTTCCGTCCTCACGGATCAACCTGCTGCCGCTGTGTCGGAAGCAGCGCTCAACGCAAGAAGCTTGTTGATTGTCTGCAGCAACACCGCGCGCTCGAGCGGCTTGATGAGGTAGCTGTCTGCGCCGGACATCTTGCCGCGCACCTTGTCGAAGGCCGAGTCCCTGCTGGTGAGCATAACGACCGGCGTATTGCGGGTGCGTTTGTCGCCTTTGACACCTTTACAGACGCGATAGCCGTCGATGTCAGGCAGCATTACGTCTAGGAAAACGATGCTGTACCGACGGACCCTGACCAGGTTTAATGCGTCATTGCCGCAATCGGCGAAATCAATGCTGAAACCAAGCTGTCCTAGAGTGATGTCCATCAGGCGGCGCATCGTCAAGCTGTCGTCGACAACCAGTGCCCTCAGATCCAAGTTTTCCAAAATGACCTCCGTTTCCAATCCGAATTAGTTCGCATACCGGGGGCGCAATGTCGCCGTAATGACTGTTCGCTATATGTGAAAAAAAGCACAGGGGGAGGGGAAGTCAATGCGAAATTTTTGACTTAGTTATTTCGCCATCCTGATTGCGGCGTTTTTTCTACGCGGCGATTGATGACATCTTACTTTCGTCTAGTACATCTCTTTGCGGGAGATCGGCAACGGAACTAATTGCAGCAAAACTCGTCGCGATAGCAACACCGATCGACGACCAGTATTCCAAAAGTAATAGATTGCGATTTTGCAGACACGTTTGCGCTTTGGGCGCTGTCAACGTCAGCGGGCTAAGAAATCAATTTGCTGCGATCCCGCCACTACAGGCAAGCGTTGCGATACACGGATATCCACTTCCGCGATTGACTGGATTGCCACATAAATTGGAAATCAGGGATGTACTTTTCAAATGAACAGGCGATGTGAGGACGCACCATCGCAATTGGTTACCGGAGAAAAGTGGAAATCAACGAATCGTTGTTCCTGACCGGACGAAAAAGGGACGCGCTATCTACTCAGAAGGACCTTGCCATTTTGGCGCCCGCCAGATGCCGCGAGAACAGCTTCCACGACTCGGGACAAATCAAAACTTTCGGCTACCGGAAGCAAATCGGGATTCGCTACGAGCAGTTCCCACAATTCCTTCTGTGCTGTTTGCAACTCCGACTTCGATGTATTGTCGAGCCAACCATCGATACCAAACCCCTGCCAAATCATGTTCTTGTAGAGAATGCGCGAGCTCCTGATCACGATTTCCCTGTCATCGAGCACACCATAGGAAATCAGGCGGCCGCGCGCTTCGAGGGCATCGATCAAGGGCAGGACATCAGGACCCCCAACCGAATCCAAAATGGCGTGATACGAATTACTTGCGCCTGCATGTGCCAGTACATGTTCCACTGAGCCAGCCGTGACGACCGTGTCGCCGCTTTCACCATTCAGCAGCGCATATCCGCCTCCATTGCGCACAAGCAATGCCACCTGCAGCTGTCTACGACGCGCCAGCCGTGTCAGGAGACGGGCCACAGCGGAGCGTCCAGCTGTGATTAAAATGCGCGAATTCGGCGGCAGATCACATATTGCCAGCAACGCCCAGGCAGTCAGCGGATTGAGCGCAAACTGGCATGCTACCGCATCGCTAACCCCTGGCGGCACGGGATAAATGCGTGCAACCGGAGCAACGACATATTCTGCCCAGGCACCTGGACTGCGAAAGGCGACGCGCTGGCCCGGGGTCAGTCCCGTCACGCCCGCGCCGCAGGTAACAATTGTTCCCGCCCCTTCAAGCCCGGCCACTTGCGGGAAAGCCGGCTTGATTCGATAACGCCCGGAGATGAACAGAAAATCGGCCGGCTGAATCGGATTTGCCGAGACTTTGATCAGAACTGCACCGGGCGGGCAAGCAGGTTGTGGCGCAGCACCCACGGAAATTACGTCTTCCGGGCGCCCAGTTCGCTCAAAGATAACGGCTCGCACGAAATATGGCCTCCAATACTGAGATAGTCACCGGCAGGAGAGCCCAACGGGCATGCCGATTGCGACACGCGCGGGACAAGACACCGGCATACTGGTTCGATGATGAATGAACTCATCAGCACCCTGCTCCGCCGCAGCCCAACTAAGCACCGGGCAAGTTGTCCCAGAATTTACGAGCGGCCAACCATTTCACGCAACCAACAGCAAGCGCCCACACGGTTGTTCTAGCCCTTCACTAAATCCTTAGTCTCTTGCGCTAAGCTTGCTTGCGCTTGTCTGCGTCAGGCCTCGAGCGGGCGGACCTTCGCAATCATCGCGTTCCAGGCCTTTACTGCCTCGGCAATTGCCTGGGCTTCTTCCTTTCCCGCCGCAGACACTGCCGGGCCGAGTTGGCCACATACCGGACAGATTACCCGGTAAACAATTTCCTCACTTCCATCAGAAGCCCTGAGGCTTACGCGCCGTACATCAGCTTCTGCTCCACAAGTACATTTTCTCATTTTCACAATTCCACAATCAGGCCAGCGTGGCGGTCAAGCTGGCGATAGTGTACTGCACCATGTTGACGCGTTGAACCTAGCATCGTCAGGTGTGTTAATCCATCTCGCCGGAAGTTTACCGCAAATCACCGAGAGCCGGCGGTATGCTGCAGCACCTATCGCTTTCCTTGTACTGAACACGCGCCAGGCAACGGACACCGCGCTCTGTCGATCGAAATCTGAAACGACTCTAATTAGTGCATCAGATGCGTGCGCTGCACCACATGCACGCATTCAGCGACTCCGAAGCTCGCCTGTCAAAACTCAAATGTTGGTCCAAGTCCGCGGAAACTCTACGCAAATCCGATTTTTCCAGCAGATGCGCACTCTGGCATGCCGGTTGCTTTAGCGATGCTTGACCACACGCTGCGGACAGCGCCGCTCACAATGGGTCGGCTATCCGCTTCAACGACTTCAGCACGCATTCGATTGAGGAGGTGCGTCATGTCCCAGCGGTATTTCAATCTGCCGGCCGTTTCCTTGTTGCCGCAATCAACCTTCAGCCCCCGCATAAGAAGCGCTCCGGTCGTCAGGCTTGAAAGTCCTGCGACAATGGTTGTGACCGATTTTTCCACAGTCACCCCAATTACAATCACCCCCCAGGCGCCAATCGACATGGCACTGCGCAAGATGAAAACAGCGGGCGTGCGCCTCCTTTTCGTGGTGAACGACATCGAGGAAATCATTGGTCTCATCACCATCACGGACATTATGGGGGAACGACCGATCAAAGTGACCCAGCAGACGCGCCTGCCACGCACAACGCTTACGGTCGCTTCAATCATGACACCACAATCTGACATTCAAGTGTTTGATGCCGCCCGCATAGAGTCGGCGGTCGTCGGCGATATCGTAGAGACCTTGCGCACCCTCGGACGCCAGCATGCGTTGCTCGCAAGAATTGATCGCGACCGCGGTGCACATCAGGTGATCGGCATGTTTTCCACCAGCCAGATCAGCAAGCTGTTGGGGGAAGACGTTACCCAAATTGTTTCGCCGGCCGCTTCACTTTCGGAGATCGTCGAGAAGATCGGCTGATGCGCGGCTCCGCATCGATTCCCAGAAGCGTCTTTTCTGGCAGCGTGCGGGCATAGGCGCACACATGAACTGCGCTTGCAGCTACGTGGCTAGTAGGTAAAAAATGGCCCGCGGGGATGCTTTTGATTCCAGCCTGCGACTTACGCGCCGGTGAAATCAAGCCCCTCCTGGGGAAGCAAATATCAATGCAGGTTTAGCCGACATCAAGCAGCAATCGAAGATCATGGCTGATCGAAGCTGCCGAATCCGAGTCCGTTGCAAGAAGCCGCACTTTTCCTTTGCCGTCAAAGATGAATACCGCACTGCTGTGGGTAACGTCGTAGTCTCCGCGCCTGTTGGGCTTCTGGCGCGTGAAAGCAACACGATAACGCTTGGCCAGCGCCTCGGTCGAGTCATCACTGCCCCGCAGACCGACAAATTCCGGCCCAAATGCTTGCACGTATTTATGAAGCACGGCAACACTATCACGCTCTGGATCAACCGTGACAAATAGTATCCGGGTCTTTGATGCGTTCGCGCCAAGGCCGTGGATGGCTTCTGCCAGCTTGGCAAGGGCGGTCGGACACACGTCGGGGCAGTGGGTATAGCCAAAATAAAGCAACACCACCTTGCCACGATAAGCAGCGGCGTTGACCTCTTGGCCGGCATCATTGGTCAGGTTAAATTTCAGCCGAGGCATGAGGCCCGAAAGGTTGTCCAGTGCCCACGGCTTTGGCTGACTGCAAGCTGACAAAGACAGTAATAGGACAAAGGAAAGCAGCGTCACCCATCGACGTTGACTCATCGCACTGCTGGAAAACTGCATCATTGGCTGTCTGCTCCCTCGATTTTGAAAATTACCTGAAGAGTCTTGTCACCGGAGAATTGCAGCGTCACCGGCACCTTATCGCCCACGCGCAATGATCTCCTGCGTCCCATGAGCATGAGATGGTATCCGTCCGGGGAAAAGTGGAAGGTCCTGCCAGCAATTACCTCGATGCGCCGGACGGAAATCATGGACGACATTCCGTCCTTCTCTGAGCTGCGATGCAGCTCAACTGTGCGAAACACCGGACTCGACGCATCGACCAAAGTAACCCGCTGATTACTGTCGTTCACAAGATCAAAGTAACCGGCCAGTGGCAGCCCGCCGGGAAGCAGACGGATGCGCCCATGCGCGACAGTGATTTGCGGCGACGCGAACGTTAACGCCGGCGCAATCAGGGGAAAAAGCAAAACCGCCGCCCGCCAAAAAAGCGGCCAATCCGGATAGTTGATTTTCCCCGTATTCGTCGTCGGCATGGATGGCCGGCAAAAACCAATAGACACTCTTTACTGTGCCGCTGTTTCCGTCATTCCAGATACAAGCGGCGGCGACTCCGGATCGTGCATGATACGCCGCAAGACGACGAGGATGCCTACGACACTCATCATTGACGGCGGAATCCATGTGATCAGCCCTCCCAACTGCTGGTCCATCATGGGATCGATGTTCCAGGCGCGCCCGCAAAGGCCATACACATTGAAAAGTACTGACTTGTGAAGGGTAATGTATGCGCCCAGCACGAGTTGAAGAACCATCACAATAAAGAGGATCAGGATGCGGGCCATATAACTGATATTGGCATGCCCCAGAGGATTGCGCGGAGCAACCATCAGCCACCAGAAGAGTATTCCGTCAATCACCATGCCCCAGTTCATGGCACGGTACCTGTTGATATCAAGCATGGCCGTAAAATGAATGGACGGGGTGAGCCAGAAATAGACCATTCCCATAAACAGGAAGGGCGCAACAACGGGGTTCTGCAGGAAAGCGTAAAGCGACTGCACCGGCCGGTTTGCGACAATCGGCCGGAGCACCCGTTCCCGCAGACGATCCGGCACGCCGCGAGCCATGGCGCTCCAGGGCGCGGCAATGGCCACCAAGAAGGGGCCTATATGATGCAAAACCAGATGCTGCAGACGGTGCAGGAAGAACATGTGCTGCGCGAGATAATCATAGTAGGTTTGCAGCATTACATATATCAGCCCGATTCCCAGGAAATATGAGAACGGTCGCCAGAAGCCGTCACCCTCTCCGGCCCGCTTGGCGATGACCAAGCCCCGTACGTATGCCGCCGTGGGCAAGGTACAGGCCAAAAGCACAGTGGGGGAAAAGTCCCAGGGCTTCAAATAAAAGAGGATTGGTTGCATTGGTTCGCAAGCCTTTCTTGTTTAAAGTTAACTGCGTTAGAACATGCCAGGCACCAGAGTTCCACCATTATGGAACTTTTCTAAGTGCACGACCAGCACCTCGCCGCCAAAAACCATCTAAATACGACGATTTTTTCTATCCGCGGCCTGAGGTCCGCGCACCGTGAGCCGTCCGGGAGTGATCCCCGGGGCAAATCACCCTCAGTCGACGGACCGATAGGGCAGCCCTATCCGTTCCGCCGAAATTGAGTTTTGTGTCGGGAGCAACGAGGTTGCTTTAATTCTTCAGCGGGACAAACTGAATCAACTTTGATTTCGCCGGACTACGCCGAAGTAGATATAAGTAACAGTTCGGCCGGATTCGGTGGGCGCCGTGCCGGTGAAGTATGGTTACAGCAGATGTGCCAACCCGTCCTTTCCGCTTTTGACCAGGTTCCAGTTGCCGTCACTTATCGAATACCACCCAACACTGGGAGAATAATAAGACTGTGCATATCCGGTATTTAAAAGAATCGACTTCCGGCGCGGCGACTGCTCGATCCCGCGCTGCGCCATGCCTTGCTGGCGATTCCCGGAAAATTCATACGGGTAAGGCCGGCTGGGGATTTGGCACTGTTGTGTCGAAGGATCGAAATTCGCTCTCTCATTATCGCTTGATTATCATCAAGTCTATCGCGCCAAGACGCCAACATGCATTCGCCACGCGGCACGTCGGGCATCTTGATCCTTGCGATTTCCAGCCGGTTTTGGCAGCTGAATAGGCTGATCATCAAGTTTGTTGCGATCAGACCAGCGTTACGAATGTGCGAAAATCGGTGATTCGGATCACCAAATTCTGAAAATGATGACGGTGCTCCGGTTTCCCGCGCACGACTAGAACCACCAGCGCATGGAAGTTCACGCGAGTTCCATTTCTTCAACCCTACTGCCATCAATTCCGTCTGCGCCGGCCGCACATCGGCCGGAACGATGTTTCCGATCTTGAGCTCTTCAATGTCTCCGGGCGCGAACTCCGGCGAAGGGTCGGCTGCGAGGACAGCGTCAGGCAACACACTGATCTCGGTCGCGCGACGCCTATCGCGCGCAACGAGGACCATGGGTACGCAATGCTCCTGAAAGAAATCAAGACCCGCATTCACCAGGTCTGACCGTCCCGCAGGCCAAATGCAATCCCCCTGCTGCCGTGCTACATTAGCTTGGCATCGGCAACATCATGAAGCGATCATCTGTTCCTGGACCTGCAGGATCCGTCCAATGATGCAGATGAACTTGCGCGTCATGCTGTACCGCATGTCCATTTGCGTTTCAACAAGAACCAGTCACCGAGATGGTCAATGAAACTCTCCTTTCATGGCGCTGATCGCGGAGTAACTGGGTCATGCCATCTTGTCGAATGTGCCGGCCGGCGCATTTTGATAGATTGCGGACTCTACCAGGGCAATCGCGAGCTCAACGAGGAAAATGCCGAGTCCTTTGGATTTGATCCGGCCACGATCGATTATGTTCTGCTAACCCATGCGCACCTAGACCACTGCGGCCGCCTGCCGCTACTTGCCAAACGCGGTTTTCGTGGCGAAATCCTTACCACTTCCGCGTCGCGCGAACTGGCGCGCCTGGTGATGCTTGACGCCGCCCACCTCCACGAGGAGGAGGCGCGTTACCAAGCAAGGCGTGCGTCGCGTCGCGGCGCAGCGCAAGAAGCCCCTGAGCCGCTCTACACAATTCTCGATGCCCTTAATTGCCTGGAATATTTTGGCCGAACAGCTGCCTACGGCAAGACCATCGATCTCGCGCCAGGCTTGCGCGCCACTTTTTTCGATGCCGGACATATTCTCGGCTCGGCCAGCATCTATCTCGAACTGGCCGAAGAGCATCACAAGCGCAACGTGTTTTTTTCCGGAGATCTTGGCAACAGCGGACGCCCCCTGCTGCGCGATCCGGTAGTGCCACCAAATATCGATGTAGTGGTGATGGAAACAACTTACGGCGATCGCCGGCATAAACCGTTGCCGATCTCCATTGAAGAGCTCTATGAAGCGATTGCGCAAAGCTATCGGCGTGGCGGCAATGTGATCATTCCCACATTCGCGCTCGAGCGTGCGCAGGAACTGCTCTATTTCCTTCATGAAGGTGTCGATAACGGCCGGCTGTCCGCATCAACACAGGTGTTCCTTGACTCACCCATGGCTATTTCCGCCACACAGATCTTCGAGCATCACCCTGAATGCTACGATCGCAAAACTGTTGAGCTGTTCAATAAGGGGAAGGATCCCTTTCACGTGCCTGGTTTGCATTTTACCAGAGAGACCTCCGAGTCTATGGCGCTAAACCGCATCAGCGGTGGAGCCATTATTCTGGCGGGCTCCGGCATGTGTACGGGCGGCCGGGTACGCCATCACCTCAAACACAATCTCTGGCGCAAGGAATCGAGCATCGTGTTTGTCGGGTACGCTGCCAGCGGGACTCTGGCGCGGCACATCATCGATGGTGCAAAGCAAGTGCACCTGTTCGGCGAGGAGGTACCGGTGCGCGCCCATATTCACACTATCAACGGCTTTTCCGCGCACGCTGACCAGGCAGAACTGCTCGCGTGGCATAAACAAACGGGCGCCGCACGTACGTTCCTGGTTCACGGTGAAGAAGAGGTCATGAAAGTCTTTGCGACAAGACTTGACGGAACGATAGTGACGCTGCCGAAACTGCATGAAACTTTCGACATCTGATGCATGCACGCAGCTAATCTTTTACGACATTTTCGATCCGGTCAGTCTCATGCAAAAATTTGCATCACCACTTGCAATAAATCCGCCAAAATGCGGCGTATAAATGAACAACCGGCTTATTAGATTGCATTGAACTGGTCATCATCGGCTCGCGCCTGAAAGTTCTCTCGGTGGGGCTGATCGGCGGAACTATCGGCGCTTGCCTTTCAGTCGCCAGCGAATACGCCAGCTGGCGGGTGAAATGCTGGCCGGCTAGCTACCGCACCCATGGCCAGTAATCAAAATAGTGCAACAGGTATCAGCATGGCGATCCCGGCACGGGGAGGCCTGATCGGATGCCGGCAAGGCAGAGACATTAGCCGGCACCCTGTGTCCAAATAATTGAATTAATTCCAATGATGAATACTCGTTACAGGCTTCAAGGTATTGCGTGCGTTCTATTCGGTATTTTAGGGCTCGTCCTGGCGACAGTCATTGTGTTGCGCCGCGATTGGTTGTCAGCAGATGCGCCAGAGCCGGCATTATTGCGCTATGCAGTTCTAGCCGCATTTTTCGATTTACCAGTCATGACCTGCCTGCGCTTGCCGCGCGACAGTATTACGCCCAAACCCGCCTGCGGGCAAAACAACAACCACGGAGCGGTGTCTTCGTCCACTCACGTGTAAGTCCAGAAATCCAATCCGCAGGTACGATTCCGACCAGGGATTTCATCTCGACGCGATTCGTTTACAACTGGAACTGATATTACGATCCTGACCTGAGTCCCATTTTTGAGGTCAGTCTGTAACTGGACTAAAGTGGCGCTCGTGAGCCTTTCCACTCACATGCGCATTTGGCGCGCTGACAGAGTTGATCTCCGCGCCGCTTGCTGCCGGGGCCGGCGTCACCTATGCGATCGCACCGGGTCTGACAAATAGCGCAATCTCCTCCTGGCGCGTGTCGAAGGCATAAAGGTTTATGTCGAGCACAATTATGAACTCGGCCATGGAGACCCCCTAAGGACGCGGCCAAGGAATCCAATCGAAGTTGGAATTGCTATGAGGTCCTCTCTGTCATGAATTCGCGTTTGCTGCAACCCACACGGCATAGGCCTGAGTGAAAGCCTGCAGAAACTTGCGCGTTCCGTCGTTGGCGAGTTTGCCATTCGCGTCAAACAGTTTATCGGCGCCGCCAAGATAGGCTTCCGGCTGCGCCATCGTCGGAACATTCAGAAAAACGAGCGATTGCCGCAGATGATGATTGGCGCCGAAACCGGCGATGGGGCCCGGTGACGCGCTGATGACCGCGCCCGGCTTGCCATTCCAGACATTCTTGCCATAAGGCCGAGAGCCGACATCCAAGGCATTCTTCAGCGCCGCTGGCACCGAGCGATTGTGTTCAGGCGTGACGAAAATGACAGCATCCGCCGCGCGGATTCGATTGCGAAAGTCTGTCCATTCGGACGGCGGATTGTCATCGACATCCTGATTGTAGAGCGGCAGCTGTCCTATCTCGACAATGCTGAGATTTAGTCCCTTGGGGGCCACCTCAGCGAGCGCGTTGGCTACCTTTCGATTGATCGAGTCCTTCCTCAGGCTGCCGACGATCACGGCGACGTCGTGAATGTCTTTCATATAGTTTCTCCTTTTTTCTAGAGACGCATTGTAGAATTCATCGTTTAATGGATGATAAAGACAGGCGCAAAAGTCATACCAGACTTCCCAATGGCTGTACTTCCCCAGTTTCAGAGACGACCCTTGAGGGCGGAGCGCCTTCCCACCCTCTTACGGTCGAGAACGATTTCCAGCCATGAACGCCCGGCAAATAACCCCTGCCGAGCGGAAAAGTGTACATCTGATTATCGATTACCCTTAAGCTCACCAATTCCGCGGGCCATGCGCAGGACGTTGTCGCGGTGAAATTCCAGGTACCGCCGCTGACCTTCCGAAAACGTGCCGACGTTTATGCTGTTCCTGACGTCGATGCCCATTCGCGTAATGGATGTCTGATCGGCTACCGGCGACAAGATCAGTTGTCCGGAGTCCTCGAAGGAAATGAAGCCCTTGTCAAATAAATGATCGACCGTCGGTGTCAGCAGGAGCCCATTCTCGCCGTCGAGCCGCTGCTCATTGTTGCTGTCGCGCCATGGCTGGATGTGGCTGGCGATCAGGTGCTCCATGCGATTGACCTTGGTGACGCGGCAGGTATGTTCGATTGAACATACCTTGTCCCGAAAGAGCCCCTGACCGCGGCGCGCCTGGACGAGTGCGGTTTTCTCGGTCTCCCGGATAGCCACGTCCGAAGTGATATCGACCTCGACCCGCCGCTCCCATTCCTCGATGTCCCGTTCCGGTGCCGGTGATTCTCGCTCAATCTCGTTGACCAGGTGGCCGACGTCGGCCACCTGGTTGGCCTCGGTACCGATCAACCCGAAAAGTGCCGCTGCGAGTCCTGCACTGATTTGCGTCAGGTAGATGCCTTGCAGACCGTTGCCGTCCAGAGTCAACGGAGCGTACTTGGGTGCCAGATCCGGCCGCAGCCCTGCAATGTGATCCTTGGGACGAATAGCGTTGGCGAGTCGCTGCCATCGGACATCGACCTTCCAGCCAATCTGACTCCAGTTCGTGCCGGTCGAACCGAATTCCTCCGGCTTCGGACTCTCCCGGCAATAACCGCGGACAATGCCAAGCGCCGCGATGCGCGTGTCGCTGAACGAGAAGACAATGTCTCCAGGAGCGACTTCGCGCATGAATTCGTAGAAGGGATTGCGGTGACCATTCCGATTGCGCTTTGGGGACCAAAGATAGCCGCCGTCGATCTCCTGGCGGAAAGTCTGGTTCTGGTTCACCCACCAATAGCGCATTCGGTGATTCGTCCCTACAGCCTTGGCAGTCGCCCATCCTGCAGAGAGCAACTCCGCCTGCGTGAGTATCGTATCCGTCGCGAATTACTGTTTGCCTATCATAACCCGTAACACATTGACAGTCTTGCGCCTTGGCAATCGATACGAAGTGTCTGGACTTCGAATCACTGATGGATCTGTTCGTTCAAGACTTTACCGCATTCGTCCGGCCGCGCTGTGTGGTTGGACTTAGGTCAGTGGTGATCAAGAAATTTATTTCTAAAACACCAAGGCCTCGGCGCCTGCTCGATCGACACGCCTTCGGTGTCGGCGATGCGCTCGATGCGGTCCATCCGGCTGCGCCGCTCAAGCTGCACCGGTGCAATCTTTGCGCCTGCGAATTCGTTCCGGCACCGTTGCAGCCGTCCTGCGTTCGAGCCGCTCGCCCCGGCAACGACTGGACGGGGAGTCGCATGTCCTTACAGGCGGCCTCACTGCCACCCACCCGGATGCTACGCCTACCGCGGACTACGCGCCCGCGCTTCGCTTTCCCTGGCCCGCAGCGCTCGGCCGGCAACCCTCAAACCATCCCGGAAGTTGAGGCTAAGCAGCATGAGGTTGAGCGCACCCGCGGTGAGCTCGATCGTCTGCACGATGTAGAAGGCCGTGTCGAACTCGCGCTGCTCGGCTTTCCGGGCAAGAAACAAGGCGGAAGGCACCAGCAGCACGAGGCCGACCGAGGCGATGATCGGCATACGGCGTTTTTTTCCGGCGACCAGCGGGTTCGTGTGGTTCTTGCTGAGCCTCATACCCGTACCACCGGCCGCCGCCAGCGCGGGAATCAGGACCAGCAGGCCCCATGGAATCGCGGTTTTGACCGAAACGACGAGATCCGTCGATCCGAAGAGCTCAGAAAACGCCGTGGATACCCAAAAGGTCGCAATCGTTACCACCGCGAGTAGCGCGGCCAAGAGATGGATTCGCCGGATCACAATTCCTCCTCGCATAGGAGCTAACTTCTGATGTTTCGTAAGCAATACCAGCATGACAACATATTGTCAATCTGAAACACGGGTCGCAGACTGACCGCTGCTATTTGGCGACAGACGGATATGTGACGGCGGAGCGTAGCGGCGATTGACTGCTCCGACCTCGAGCGTGGTGGCCGTGGCAATTGCTGGCGCAAGACATTTGTCCCAAAACGTACCGATCAGGTTAGGCCTTTGGCCAACATGTTGGAAACGGAGAAACCTGACTTATTGGTTGTGCGCGATGGATGAGAGTTGAAGGGAGCGGGCCCTCGACACAGTACTGAAACAGCTCAGGACTTAGACCGCGCCCTCTTTGCCCGAACAGTCGTATATGGTACTTCGTTGAGGCGCAACGCGAGGTTTTGAAGCACCTTGAGTGCTTTCTTCAGTTCGCTCGATTCCATAGTTTCAGCTAGCCGGTTCGCCCACGCCGTGTAGCGGCGCATGATTTTCTCATAGGTGGCCTTGCCGTTTGGCGTGCAACTGACAATCGGAGACCGCAAGTGATCCGGGTTGGGTGATATCTCCACCAACCCCATGCCGCGCATCTCATCGACGATGCGTTGGACCGCCTGTCGTGTCAGCCCCATGCGCCGGGCGATCTGCGGCACCGTCAACGGCCGCGCCTCCATGTCGATAGCGCCCAAAACCTTCCAGCGGGCACTGGTCAGCCCGAGGTCCCTCGTGAGCCGGTCGCCCTCGGCGACCAGCGTCCCACCTAGCCGGAATATTTCCAGAGTGATATCGGTTAGCACTTGCGCGCTTACTGTATATTCTTCAGACATTGTCTTGTCTAGCCTGGATTCTCATGGCCCCTTGATGACTTAATGCGCTGCACGGCTACAAGGTATCTGGACCGCCGGGGGGGCGACCCGAAGCACAGCGTCCGATTGATGGCGTTGAGGTCGAACCCTGGGGATCGAAGGCCCCGTCGATCCGGATGAGTGGCTCGATGTAGTCGGGTTCGATGTACATCTCGTAGATCTTGGATTGCGTGTGCTTGCAGGCCACCATGGGTGAACTCCCCGGTTTGGACATGGAATCGTAACAGAAGTCTGGCCGGCTTGCCGCGCGAAGATATGTTAATCGGACTGTACACACCACGGCTACCCGAAGAACCTCCGCAGCCGTCTTTTGCCGAGCCACGATTGCGGGATGTCTGCCTTGGCAAAGCCGGCCGGCATCAGCAACGGGTTGTGGCACACTTCTAGAAGCGCATGGTGATCTGGAGCTCGTCGATCATCACGTGGGCGACCGCGTTGATGAAGTCGCGGAAGATGTGCTCCGACCTGCCGGTCGCGTAGCCATTACCGAGTCGCTCGGCGAAAAGGCGATAGAGGCTGCTGGCCATGCAATTCTCGATCGGCATGCCGTTCGCATTGCGGTCGATGAGGTGGGCGGCGGAGCGGTGCAGCTCATTGGTCAGCTCGATCATCGACGGCCCATGACCGAGGTCGGTGAGAGAGCTGCTTAATGCAGTAAAACGGATCGCCAGTCGCGGGGCGACCCAGGCTCCGACCTTGTCATCGGTCCGACGTATTCGGGAAGTTGTCGGAAAACTGTCGCAAACGAAGTAATACACCAGCCCGCGAACATCGCTAACTCTTTAATTGAATGGCGCGACCGAAGCGGTTCGAACTCCCGACCGCCTAGTTTGTAGTTTGTTATTTGCTTATAACTCGTTGCTTTACGTGTGCGACGAGGGCCATCCGTTCCGCTTTATTGTGCAGTTTTTTGCAGAGTTGGGAGGTTGAGTCTCCGAAAAATCCCCAAGACAACCGGTGTGGACAACATTAACCCGATAACTTGCCGGTTTGGGCGGAACCCGTAAAGCCCCCGCCTCGCAGTTGCCGGCAACGCCGTCGACGAAGAATCGTGCCGCTATTGATCAATGCCTGTAGCCGATATCGAAAAGCGCAATGGATTCTACGGTCTCAGTATCGCGCAGAACCACAACGCATCGTCGGAGTCTTTCGTAAATTCAAAGTCTTCGTACCCATAGGGTCGATTCCTGAGCGCTTTTCTTCTGTTCATCGGTTCTATCAGGTCCCAACGAAGAAATTTCCACGCCTTCCGCACGGCACTATTTCTGTACAGTAGTTTGGCCAGCGGATTATCAGCGAGCGGACGCTTATGGGAGTCCCACCGCGTTCCCATTTCCAGCTGAGAGATTTTTTTTCTGGTGTCATCGGACCACGCGGAAAGCAACTCTGGTTTCTTAAATCTTTGTCCCCAAATTTCAACGTTTGTGAACTCACCCTGCAGCAAACGCTGCAATTCATTGAAATTCAGTTCTTTAATATGTTCCCGGTTAATGGGAGAAGGCTCATGGCCCAGGGAAAAAATTTCCCGATTTGGAGTCGACAAAAATACGATTCCATCCGGTTTGACGTGGCGCTGAAGGTTACGCAGAAATGCCATCATGTCTGGGACGTGCTCCAGGACCTCGAATGACAACACAACATCCCAGGATCCCGCCGATATGTCCAGCCGGGGATCGCATCCATCGGCTGACAGGAATTGGATTCGTGGGTAGCGTTCTTTGGCAAGGTCTACGCAGGTCTCGGATAGGTCAAATCCGCAGATCGAGGCGGCTTCACCTGAAAGAAAATCGCAATTCAGTCCCTCGCCACACCCAAATTCAAGTATCCGTTTGTCCTTCAGTTCGATGTGCTCTGATACAAACATCAGCCGAGCAAGCTGCTGTTGGACCATCGGTTCCGGGTCATCTTCGATGCGGGAGTCGATAGATCGGATGGCGCGTGAATGGAAAAGAGAATCGTATATGTGCGGCATTGAAAACGTATATCAGACTAACCCGCAATCCGCAATCCGTAAGCGCATCCCCATCCACTACCGCGCCGCCGTCATTTTCAAGTGGACCACCATGCCGGCGGTTTGTTTTTTACAGTGCCCGATGACGACGTCCATTGAGAAAAAAGTCGGACAGAACCGCACAATTTCGAACTGATGTCGGAAATTTGTCGGAATTGCCGGAGATCCCGAAAGCCCAAGCGCGACCGCAGCTATGGTGATCAGGTTGTCCATTCCGTGTCGTTAGACCGACTCGGCTGGCTGTCGCATTGTCGCGGGATGTTTCAGACGCCAGTAGCGGCGTAAAGAGGAATTCGCCACCCACGGGATATCACGCCATCCATGCTTCCCTACTTAGCACAAATCCCAACTCGCTCGATTTCCCGCTCTTGCTATAGTCCCATATTGGGACTATAGTGCCTGTCATGCGAGTGATCGCGTTACGTACATTGATGTCTTTCTGGGAGCAGGATGCCTCCCGTCGGGACGCCAAGGAACCGATCCTCGCTTGGTACCGACATACCCTGAAAGCAGATTGGAAATCGCCGGCGGAGTTGAAGCGCGATGTTCGAACCGCCAGCATTCTCAAGGACGGACGTGCCGTATTCAACATC
>JAJXUF010000146.1 GCA_021783175.1 Pseudomonadota bacterium | reverse complement strand
CCTCGTGGCAATGACGGGAGACGGGACGAATGACGCGCCGGCGCTGGCGCAGTCGGACGTGGCGGTAGCGATGAATACGGGAACGCAGGCCGCAAAGGAGGCGGGGAACATGGTCGATCTCGACTCCAATCCGACGAAGCTGATCGAGATCGTTGAGACCGGCAAGCAGCTGCTGATGACGCGAGGTGCGCTGACTACGTTTTCGATTACCAATGACGTCTCGAAATACTTTGCGATCATTCCGGCGGCGTTCGCCACGACTTATCCGCAACTCAATGCGCTCAACATCATGCACCTGGCAACGCCACGCAGCGCGATATTGTCGGCGGTGATTTTCAATGCACTTATCATCGTCGCGCTGATTCCGCTGGCCCTCAAGGGCGTCCGTTATCGGCCCATCGGCGCGGCAAGGCTGTTACGCGACAATCTGCTGATCTACGGACTGGGAGGAATTATTGCCCCGTTCATTGGCATCAAGTTGATAGACATGATCCTGGTCGGGCTGGGTCTAACCTGAGGAGATCTGACATGTGGAGCCAACTCAAATCCGGATTTGCCTTGCTCGTCTCCATGACGATCATCACCGGTTTGATTTATCCGGTCGTGGTGACGGGTCTTGCGCAGCTGGCGTTCCCGAAGCAGGCAAATGGCAGTCTGATCATCGAGGGTGGCAAACCGGTAGGCTCAGCCCTGATTGGGCAGCCGTTCAACCGCCCGAAGTATTTCTGGGGCAGGCTGTCAGCCACGTCGCCCTTTCCGTACAACGCGAGCAACTCGGGCGGCTCGAACCTCGGGCCCACCAACCCGGCGCTGCTTGACGAGGTGTCGGCGCAAATCAAGGCGCTACGCGCTGCCGATCCAGGCAACACGGCGGCGATCCCTGTTGATCTCGTTACCTCCTCGGCGAGCGGGCTTGATCCGGACATCAGTCCGGCCGCGGCATTCTACCAGGTTAACCGGGTTGCGAGGGCCCGCGGTCTCGATGCTGCCCGCGTGCGTGCCCTCGTGGCTGACCACGTCACTGGCCGTCAATTTGGAATAATCGGCGAGTCGCGGGTGAACGTGCTTGAATTGAACCTGGCCCTGGACAGACTGTCAGGAACGTCATTTGGGTCCTATTCGAATTCGCAGCGAAGCGCGACCGGTCATTGAGCTCTGTCGCTACGCTACCCTGTCGCAACGGGTGGTGGGTTTCCGCCGTTTCCAGTTGCAGGAAGATGCGAAAGGAGGCGCACGAAGACATGCGTTGTCTTTGATGATGGAAGTGTTTCAGCCCAGCCATGGATGGGAGCGAATTTGCCTTGGCATACCAGATTGAGGGCAGAGCCAGACCTTTCTGGGGCAGATTTCTACCAGAAATTGACCCTACCCCAAGACAGGCTCGATTCTGGTGACTGGGGAGCACTCCGCCTGAACTCGGTTCAAACTTTGACGTCTACAATTGCCGTATAATCATTGACATGGTTGATCAGCGACCCAATCCGGACGAACTGCTCGAACGCGTGCAGCGCGAAGAACGCAAGGCGCGCCGGGGCAAGCTAAAGCTGTTTTTCGGCGCCTGTGCCGGTGTCGGCAAGACCTTCGCCATGTTGTCTGCGGCGCACATGCTCAAGCAGCAGGGTATGGACGTCGTGGTCGGTCTTGTCGAGACCCACGGACGGCAGGATACAGCAGCGTTGCTCGAAGGTCTCGAGATTCTGCGGCCGAAGGAAACTGAGTATCGCGGCCGAAAGCTCGCCGAATTCGATCTCGATGGAGCGCTGCTGCGCAAGCCCGCCGTAATCGTCGTGGACGAGCTTGCTCATACCAACGTTTCGGGCAGCCGGCACGCCAAGCGCTGGCAGGACGTGCAAGAGTTGCTCGATGCCGGCGTCGACGTTTTCACGACGGTCAACGTGCAACACCTGGAAAGCCTGAACGATATCGTCGGGCAGATTACAGGAATACGCGTGTGGGAAACGATTCCCGACACCATATTCGATCAGGCGGACGAGGTGACTGTCGTTGATCTGCCGGCGGATGAGCTGTTGCAACGCCTCAAGGAAGGGAAGGTTTACATTCCCGACCAGGCCGAGCGGGCAATTCAGAACTTCTTCCGCAAGGGGAATCTGATTGCGCTGCGCGAACTTGCGCTTCGGCGGACGGCAGATCGCGTCGATGCCCAGATGCGCGAGTACCGTGAGGACAAGGCGATTCGCGGCATGTGGCAGGCGAAGGAGCGCCTGCTTGTCTGCGTTGGGCCCGGCCCCGATGCCGAGAAACTCATTCGCAGCGCCGCACGACTGGCGGGAAATCTGCACGCAGACTGGATTGCTGCATACGTCGAAACGCCGCGCCTCCAGCGCCTGTCCAGGGAGACCCGCGACCGCATCATCAAGACGCTGAGTCTGGCGCAGGAACTCGGTGCGGAGACGACGACGCTGACCGGCGAGGACGTTGCTTCCGTCTTGTTCAGCTACGCCAGAAGTCGCAATGTCTCTAAACTGGTTGTCGGTAAGACCACGCGTGGGCAGTGGCGACGCCGATTCTCCATCCCCTTGGCCGAAGAGCTATCGCTGATGGCCAAGGACGTGGATGTCTATGTGGTTGGTCACGAGGCAGCAGGGAAGGCGCCGCCCGTCGAAGACACCGTCGGCATGGGCGGGTTCACCGTGGGCGGGAAGCGCCGGTCGCGGAAGTTGGGTTTCATTGTAGCGATCGCCGCTTGTGCGCTGGCCACCGCCGTTGCCTATTCACTGGCAAGCTACCTCGAGATCACGAATATTAGCATGCTCTATCTGCTGGGCGTCATGCTGATCGCGTTCCGATTCGGTCGCGGGCCGGCGATTCTGAGCTCCCTCTTGTCGGTAGCCGCATTTGATTTCTTTTTCGTTCCCCCAAAGTTCACTTTTGCCGTTTCCGATGCGCAATATGTACTCACATTCGCGGTGATGTTGGCGGTGGCGCTCGTGATCAGCCAACTGACTGCAAACATGCGGTACCAGGCGCGGGTGGCGACGTTGCGCGAACGCCGCGCCAAGGCTCTTTACGAAATGGCGCGCGAGCTCGGCGGGGCATTGCAGACCGAGCAGATCCTCGATATCGCCAACAGGCACCTCCAGGGTGTGTTCGTCGCGCAAACGGCCATCCTGCTGCCGAATCCATCGGAAAGAATCGAGTTGCCCAAACCGCATGCAGACGAGGTTGCGCCCGGCATGACCCTGGACGTGGCCATTGCGCAATGGGTGTTCGATCACCAGCAGCCGGCGGGATTCGGCACCAACACGCTGGCCGCGAGCCCGACATATTATCTGCCGTTAAAAGCTCCGATCCGAGCGCGCGGCGTACTGGCGTTGGCACCCAGCAATGCGCGCCTGATCTTCGTTCCCGAGCAGCACCGCCTGCTTGAAACCTTTGCGGCCCAAATTGCGCTGGCGCTTGAACGCGTCCACTTCGTCGAGGTTGCCCAGGGTGCTCTTGTGAAAATTGAGTCGGAACGGCTGCGAAGTTCGCTATTGAGTGCGATATCGCATGATTTGCGCACACCATTGGCTGCGCTCGTCGGGCTCGCCAGCACCCTCGAAGCCGATGGAAAATTGTCGGAGCAGGAGCGGCGTGAGCTGGCCGAAGCCGTGCACGACCAGGCGCTGCGCATGAGTCAATTGGTCAATAATCTCCTTGACATGGCACGGTTGCAGGCCGGCGAGGTACAACTGAATCGCCAATGGCATGTGCTGGAGGAAATTGTCGGCAGCGCGCTTCGTTCCCTGCAGCCCGCGCTGGCAAACCATGAAGTCAGGGTTTCGCTCGATCCTTCGTTGCCGTTAATCTATGTCGACAGTGTGCTGATCGAGCGGGTATTGTGCAATTTGATTGAGAATGCCACCAAATACACCGCGTCGGGCAGCCAGATCCGTATCAGTGCCGAGGCCAAAAAGGATGAACTGCGGGTCATGGTCTCCGACAACGGGCCCGGATTGCTCCCTGACATGATCGAGGCAGTGTTCGACAAGTTTACCCGTGGGGAGAAGGAATCGGCCACACCCGGTGTGGGACTCGGGCTGGCTATCTGCAAAGCCGTTGTTCAGGCGCATCGAGGCAGAATATGGGCGGAGAATATGAGCGAGGGCGGCGCCCGATTCACGTTTACCGTGCCTTTGCTTGAACCGCCCCCGGTGCGCGAGCCAGAAGATCCTGTTGCAGAAAGTGTCGTCGTGACGATTCACTGACCATGATCACAAATCATCCTGTCGCAGTCATTGTGGAGGACGAAAGGCAGATCCGGCGATTTCTCCGCACTGCGCTCGAAGGGGAAAAATTTGCTGTATACGAAGCAGAGACAGGGAAACAAGGCCTCACTGAGGCGGCAACGCGCAAACCGGATCTGGTTATTCTTGATCTCGGCTTGCCCGACAGGGACGGCGTTGACGTTATCCGAGATTTGCGAGGTTGGAGCGATGTTCCTGTCATTGTGCTTTCGGCGCGCGTTCGGGAAGAGGACAAGATCGACGCACTGGATGCCGGAGCCGATGACTATTTGACAAAACCATTCGGCGTGGGGGAGTTGATGGCGCGGGTGCGTGTTGCGTTGCGTCGCCGCGCAGCTTCGGGTGACGACGGACAGCCACTCGGTGAATTTCGTTTTGGCAATGTCCGAGTCGATCTAGTGAATCGCCAGATTTATCGTGCGGATCAGCAGATTCATCTTACTGCCAACGAGTATCGCCTGCTCACCGTGCTGATCCGCAATGCGGGGAAAGTGCTCACTCATCGCCAGTTGCTCAAAGAAGTCTGGGGTCCGTCGCATGTGGAAGACAGTCATTATTTGCGGACCTACATGGCGCATCTGCGTCAGAAACTTGAATCGGACCCGAGTCAGCCCAAGTACTTGATTACCGAGACCGGCGTCGGCTATCGGCTTGTCGACAGCAACTGGCGCTAGATAACAACATGATTTCGGATGAGGCTGATCGAAATTCAAGGGGCGGGAATAGCCCGGTTACGGGCAGGTGAAATCAGACAGATATCGCGTGGCGGTATTTGGAAGAAATTTGGGGGAAGAACATACTTTCTCGATAGCAGACGATTTGTTGCGCAGGTGTTGCGAAATTGCCCCGTTCGAATGCGTGGCGTCGAGGTGACGGCCTGCCGGTGATCAGGGATTTTGATCGTGATGCTTGGGATTAGTGGTTGGCGGAGCGCCTCTTAGATCTCGAAAGCGTCATGCAGTTTCGGCATCGCAACTGTGGTTCCCTGAAGTTTTGCTGCGAAGGCCTGCATGGCCTTTTCTTCGCCATGCACCAGAAAAGTGCGGCCAGCGCGGGTGTTTTGATGCCAGGCCAGCAGCTCAGCCTGATCGGCGTGTGCGGAAAAGCCGTTAATGGTGTGGACGCGTGCACGTACCGGTATTTCTTCGCCGAAGAGGTGTACCTGTTTTGCGCCGTCGTACCAATTGTTACCGATGCGGACGTGACTGATTTCGTCATGCAAGATTTCAGCGAGAATTTCCCCGGCCCGAGTGCCGCCGCAGGCGGTCAGGCGGCGCATGAGTGCGCGACTTGCGTCCAGACCGCGTGCTTCAAGCACGCGCGATACTAGCGCCATGCGCACCAGCAGGTCATGGGCTGTCTTGACGGCCATTTCCCAGAGGCCGTTGTGCGCACTGAAGTCGCCATGGCCAAATCCCAATCCCCCCAGATGTTCGCGCAAAAGACAAAAATGTCGCGCTTATTCTGCAGCTACGCCGATCCGGTCGGCTAAAAAGTGCGCGGGCAGACCGCGCAAGCGATATGCGGCGTGGAGTGCAAGATTGATCGCATTGAATTCGATATGGGCGAGAGAGCGGATAAGCGCGGCGTGGCCGCTGGGACTCTGCAGGTGGCGATGCTCGACGGCGGTCGGCGGCACAAGCAGCGGGCGGTCGGGTCGGCCGGGCTCAATGATGGCGGTGGGGTTTGGGGTGTCTCTGTCCGGCCGCAGGTTGTTGGCCAGGCAGTCGGCATGTAATTGGCCGGTAAGGGAAAGCTTGTCGTCGACCACTCGGCTCGCGAGATCCGCCAAGGCGCGAAGATGCACATTTTCAGTCATGCACTCGCAGGGGTCCGGTGTCTGACGGGCGTCAGCCGCCCGGCCTGAACGCCAATTAGCGCCTGACGGCAGGCAAGCATAGCAACGAAGGCGGCCGAAATCTGCCGCCGGCGGCGGACCTGGCACAAGACTTGCCTATTTCAAATGTGCGGTTCCCATTGCGCAGGCGTAAGCCGCGACGCCTTATTTTCGCGTTTGCCATGAACGGCGGTCAGGCGGAAGAGGCTGCGAGCCGACTGACGGGCGCTGTCTGCGGCTGCCTGGAAAAGCGGGATGTTAAGAAATGAACGAATGTCGACAGGATGCTGAGTGGCCCGGAACGCGCGTAGCCATGGTCTATACTCAACAGACCGCCCGAAGGGGACGGTGTGGTGGATGCGGGATGCACCGCGAAATTGCAGTCAAGGTTTGGCCGGTGACGCAGAATGGCAGGGTTTGCCATCATGCGTCCGACAAGAATAGTGCCGGTCAGGTCTAACGGATGCCGTTTTGAACAATAGGCTGTCGGTACCTCAGTGCGGCACTTCGGCCTGCCGCGCCGGGATGTGCGTTGCCTGACTTTAGCAGTGGGGAGTTTTGCCGCATGAATCAAGAGCAAGCTACGACTTATTTGAATTCTCTTCTCAAAACCATGCTGTCGAGAAAAGCATCGGATTTGTTCATTTCAAACGATTTTCCTCCGTCCGTGAAGATCGACGGAAAGATGACGCCGATTACCCAGCAACGGTTGGGACCGGTGCACACCAAGGCACTGGCTTACGCGGCGATGAACGAGCGCCAGAAAGCAGAGTTCGAAACGGAGAAGGAAAGCAATTTTGCCATCAGCCCGCAGGGGATCGGTCGATTCCGTGTGAATATCTTCGTTCAGCAGGGCCATATCGGCATGGTGCTGCGCACCATTACCACGGAAATTCCCAAATTCGATTCCTTACAGCTGCCGCCGGTACTTAAAGAAGTTGCGTTAACGAAACGCGGACTGGTCATCCTGGTCGGTGGCACTGGATCTGGCAAGTCTACGTCGCTTGCAGCAATGATTGATCACCGTAACGAGAGCAGTCACGGACACATCATTACCATCGAAGATCCGGTGGAATACGTACACAAGAACAAGAACTGTCTTATCACGCATCGCGAAGTCGGGGTTGACACGAACAACTGGTTCGCGGCACTCAAGAACACACTGAGACAGGCACCGGACGTGATCCTGATCGGCGAGATTCGCGATCGCGACACCATGGAGTATGCAATCGCGTTTGCCGAAACCGGTCATCTGTGCATGGCCACATTGCATGCCAACAGTGCCAACCAGGCGCTCGACCGTATCATCAACTTCTTTCCGGAAGAGCGTCGCGCACAGCTGCTTATGGACCTGTCGCTAAATCTCAAGGCGGTGGTCTCGCAACGTCTGATTCCTCGTGCAGACGGGAAGGGCCGCCGGGCGGCCATCGAGATTCTGCTGAATTCGCCCTTCGTGTCAGATTTGATATTCAAGGGTGAAGTGCACGCGCTCAAGG
>JAJXUF010000031.1 GCA_021783175.1 Pseudomonadota bacterium | reverse complement strand
GCCGCATACAATCGCTGCCTGCCGAAATTGAGCGAATATCACACCGAGCTCGGTCAGGACGAGCGTGTGTATCGCGCCTATAAGGCAATTGCAGCTGATGCCGCGTTTGCCAATCTCAGCGCTGCGCAGCAGAAAATTATCGAGCACACTCTGCGTGACTTCCGTCTTTCCGGTGCCGAACTCGGACCGGCAGATAAGCAACGCTTTGGGGAAATCCAACAGGAGCTGTCTACGCTAGCAAGCCGCTTCGAGGAGAACGTGCTCGATGCGACCAATAGCTGGGAATTGCACATTGTCGCGGAGTCCGACCTGGCCGGTTTGCCCGAGTCGGCGCGTGCCGCGGCGCGCCAGGCTGCGGAGCAGGATGGCAAGTCAGGCTGGAAATTCAGTTTGCACGGACCCTCATACGTCGCGTTTATGAGCTACGCCGACAATCGCGCGCTGCGCCGCACAATATACGAAGCCTACGTCACGCGCGCCAGCAACCAGGGACCGCAGGCCGGACGTTGGAATAACGGCGAAATCATCGATCGCATGCTCGTACTGCGCGCCGAGGAAGCACGGCTGCTTGGCTATGCCAATTTTGCCGAGTTGTCGCTCGTTACAAAGATGGCCAAGAGTACCGCTGAGGTGATGCGTTTTCTTCGCGATCTGGCGGCACGTTCGCGGCCGGCTGCGCAGGCCGAGCTGGCGGAGCTTGCAAGGTTTGCCGCTACGCAATTCGGCGCCAGTGAACTTGAAGCGTGGGACATCATGTATTACTCGGAAAAACTGCGCCAGCAGCGCTATGCATTTTCTGACGAGGATCTGCGTCCGTATTTCCCGGCTCCGCAAGTGATTGCCGGCATGTTCGGCGTCGTGCAGCGTCTTTACGGCCTCAATATTGTGCCGCTTGATAACCCGGATATCTGGCATCCCGACGTGCGTTTTTACGAAATCCGCGATGCGCACGGCGAGATTCGCGGACGTTTTTACATGGACCTTTATCCGCGCTCAGGCAAGCGCGGTGGAGCCTGGATGGACGACTGCATCAGCCGCAAGCGTACGCCGTCAGGCGTACAAGTACCCGTGGCCTATCTGGTGTGCAACTTCACGGCACCCGTGGGAAACGACCCTGCGCTGCTCACCCACGACGAGGTCACGACCCTGTTTCACGAGTTCGGTCACGGTCTGCACCACATGCTTACGCGTGTCGACTACGTCGGTGTATCCGGAATCAACGGCGTGGCCTGGGACGCCGTGGAGTTGCCGAGCCAGTTCATGGAAAATTGGTGCTGGGAGCGGCAGGCACTGGACGCCCTTGCGCGCCACTATCGCAGCGGTGCGCCGCTGCCGCAGGAGCTGTATACCAAGATGATCGCTGCCAAGAACTTTCAATCTGGTATGCACATGGTGCGGCAACTGGAATTCGCTCTTTTCGACATGCGCCTGCACGGTGACTTTGATTCTGCCGCCGGCCACTCAGTGGAGTCTTTGCTGGACGAGGTGAGGGCTGAGGTTGCAGTCGTATTTCCTCCAGCGTTCAGCCGGTTTCACAACAGCTTTTCGCATATTTTTGCCGGTGGATACGCGGCAGGTTATTACAGCTACAAATGGGCTGAAGTGCTGTCCGCCGATGCCTTCAGTAAATTCGAGGAAAACGGAGTCTTCGATCGGCGCACGGGGGAGGAGTTCTTGCATAACATTCTGGAGCAGGGCGGAACATACGAACCGATGGAGCTTTTTGTCAGGTTTCGCGGACGCGAACCGAAGATAGATGCACTGCTGCGCCATTCCGGCCTGGCGGCGTGAGAGAGGAGTATATGGAAAGACACATCGTCGTTTCGATCATCTGTCTGATGCTGCTGGCGCCAGCAACCAGTTTTGCCGACAAGGTGTATGTCACGGACCGCTTTCAGATCCCTCTGCGCGCTTCGCAGACGAGCGACGCGCCGGTGGTCGAGACCCTGGTCAGCGGCGCGCCCTTGGATACTTTGCAGCAGGTCGGTAACGTGGTTCAGGTGCGGGCCGCTGACGGATCTGAAGGTTGGGTTGATGCTAACGCGATTACCCACAGTATGCCGGCACGAATGCAGCTGGACGCCCTGCGGGCGCAGCAGGCTTCACTGCAAGCAAATCTTGCCAAAGCCCAAGCATCACAGGCATCACTGCAAGCAAAACTTGCGAAGGCTCAGGATTCGTTGGCCAAGGAAACGTCCAAGGCGACGCAATTGGCAGACAAGCTGCAAACAATGGCCACCGCACCGACACCGCCGCAGGCAACCGCACCCGTTCAGACGCAGGCAACACCGCCCGCGCCGCCACCTTCACCCGCGATCGCGCCTCCCAGTGATGGCGGAGAGTCGCCGTATGTCGTGGCGGCTTGGCTCGGGCTTTCTTTTGCTATGCTCGTAATAGGCTTTTTTGCCGGCATGACATGGCTGCGTGAGACCAATCGTCGCAAGCTGGGCGGGATGTATCTGAGGATCTGACATATGAAAAACGTTTGTTTGGCGCTGTTATTGACCCTGTTTGGGCTGGCTTCCCAGACAGCCAACGCAGACCTGTACCGTTGGGTCGACAAGAACGGCAATGTCTCCTATCAGGATCGGCCGCCGCCGGCCGACGCCGCTCAGGTTGAGGAAAAGAACTTCAACGGTGAAACGCCACCAGCCGACGACGACGCCGCCACGGAGGCCGCCAGTAAGTTCCCGGTGACCCTTTATTCGGTCCCGGAATGTGGCCCGTGTGACGACGCCCGCAATTACCTCAAGAAGCGCCAGATTCCCTTTAAGGAAGTGAGCGTTGCCACCGATGTTAAGGCTCAAGAGGCCATGCGCAAGGCGGTGGGTAACCTTTCGGTGCCAACCATTACGATCGGATCCAAGGTCATGCAGGGCTATATAGAGTCACTGCTTGCGGGTGAACTTGACGATGCCGGTTATCCCAAAATGTCCAAGTCGCAAGAGGGGGCAACGTCGCCGGGCGGCTCAACCTCGGATAACTCGTCTCCGGAATCGCAGTAGCGTCTTTTGCGCCGCGGTTTTGTGCAATCGCACTTAATTCAATCGAGGCGCGGCGCAGCGCCATTGACTGTCTAACAGAATGAAAATCGCCACCTGGAATGTTAATTCGCTCTCAGTTCGCCTCCCGCATGTGTTGGGCTGGCTCGCTGCCGAACAGCCTGATCTGCTTGCGCTGCAGGAAACCAAGCTTATAGACGAGCGTTTTCCCGTTGCCGAAATCGAAGCGGCTGGTTACAGAGCAGTCTTTGCTGGCCAGAAAACATACAACGGTGTGGCACTGCTAAGTCGCGCGCCGGCAACTGACCTCGTCACAGACCTTCCAGGTCTGCAGGATCCGCAACGGCGTGTGCTTGCAGCCACGTGCCAGAACGTGCGCGTGCTAAACCTCTACGTGCCAAATGGTGAAAGCGTGGGTTCCGAAAAGTACGCCTATAAGCTCGACTGGCTGGAAAAGATGATTGCCTACGTCAAGCAGCAACTCGCGGCCCATGAGCATATTGTGGTGCTGGGAGACTTCAACATTGCCCCCGACGAGCGCGATGTTCACGATCCAATCGCTTGGGAGGGACATGTGCTTTTCAGCGACGCCGAGAAGGCCGCGTTCCGCCGTCTCGTCGATGTCGGTCTATGCGATACTTTTAGGCTGTTCCAGCAGGAAGAAAGGGCGTTCAGCTGGTGGGACTATCGCATGGCGGCGTTCCGCCGCAATCTCGGCTTACGCATCGACCATATCTTGGCAAGCCGAAGGCTCTGCGGGTTGTGCAAGTCGTGCCGCATTGACAAGAACCCGCGTGCCCTGGAGCGACCATCCGATCATACGCCTGTGGTTGCTGAGTTCGATCTCGCTTAGTTACGGCAGACCCGCTTCCCCACTACTGCGCTGCCGGCTGCTGCGAGGACGACGGGAGGTCGAAACCCCATACATCCCGCATGTAGCGGCCGAGACCGGAATATTCCTGATCTGTAGCAGGCACAAATTGTTTTGCTTTGAATTGAGCGCGCAGTTTTTGCGTCGCAGCTAGCCCTTCCGGCGACAGTAATGCGTTGGCGATCTGGTTGCGCATTTGTGGTGTAACACGTGGACTGGCGGAGAACGCTTGGTTTGCCATTGGTTTACTGCGAAAGACCACCCTCATAGCCTGTGTCTTGCCGTTCAAGATCTTGTAGATTTTCGCATTCAAAATTGCCGCCACGCACTTGCCGGAGAGCACGCCTTGATAGGCATCGGGGAACGTTTTCACTGCGATGATGTTCGGCTGGCGCGATGGGTTGGTGAATTGATACTGAACGACGAGCGTTGCCAGGTTGGGCGGCGAGAATCCGCAAATGGGATACCCCTCCAGGTCCGTCAGGTTCTTAATCGAGGTATTTGTGTTGCTGACTGCGACGACAATGCTCAGCTCTGCGGGCAGCTTGACGATCGGCGACCAGCCATATTTCGCCATGCGCCAACCGATGAACGCGGGTCCGTCGAACACGATGTCGTATTTGTCCTTGAGGACGTCGCTCTCGTACGACAGCCAGTTGTCGACGAACTTGTAGGTGACCTTTTGCCCCGTAGCCTTGCTCAGCAGTTGAGCGATCGGGTTGTATACGGCGTCGGCCTGCGCCTCCATCTGGCGCGGTGGGGCGCTTAAGATGAGGTCGGCGCGGACCGGCAGGCTAAACATCGCCGGAAACAAGAGGCAAAGCAAAAGATACCCTTTCTTACGAAATTGCGACATGTCGGTCCCCACAGAACTTTTGAATTTGGCGATTTGCTAATTTAGTCAACGTTAGTAGAGTCTTCGTTGACACATTTCCGTCATCTCACCAGAGTGTAGCCCACAAGTTGGCGAGCGATAGCTGGATCAGCAGAATTGCTCTTGTTCCAGATTGGAACTGAATACACCCGGTTCTTGCCACCTCACCCGCGAAATAGCCCAGTTTCTCACCAAAATCCACCACTGTGGCAGCTGTTGCTGCCGCTTCAAGGTGGGCACGCTTGGCGTCGTGGTGGGTTACTGCCGGGAGGGGGCGAGGGCTGAATCTGCTGTCCCTTGGCAGGTCATCGGGGCTGCGCTATAGTTCGGCCGCGATCGATATCCCCTGCGGGAGAGGCTCCGGGAATCCCAGATTCCGGAGCGCCGAAGGCGCAACCGCCCGGAAACGCTCAGGCAAAAGGACCGCAGCTGTGCAAGATCGACTCTGGAGAGTGATAGGCGCGTCCCGCGTGTAGGGCGTCCACATCCACCGAAGGGGCTCAAGCTCTCAGGTTCCCGGACAGAGGGGCGATGGCCGTTTGGGCTATCGCCCCTATTTTTTTATCCGGGAACGTTGAATTATGCTGCCGTCTGAACTCCACGCGACAAGCCGCGTACGCGGTGCGCCGGCCGTTACGCAACCCGGCCGTTTGCGCAGTTTGTCTGCGCCGAGCCGCAGATTTCACCGCTGGCGTGCTACCCGCGCGACCAGCAATCCAACCTGAATACAACGGGCCAGTCCATGGGTTACAGAACACCACTTTACGATTCGCATGTAAGAATGGGCGCCAAAATTGTCGATTTCGGCGGATGGGACATGCCATTGCACTACGGTTCGCAAGTGGAAGAACATCACAAGGTGCGAAACGATGCGGGCATGTTCGATGTGTCGCATATGAACGTGGTCGACCTGAAAGGTCCGGATGTGCGCCCCTACCTGGGTCTGATCATGGCCAACAACGTGGGCCGGTTGCAGACACCCGGAAAAGCTCTTTATACGTGCATGCTCAACGCTAAAGGCGGAGTGCTCGATGATCTCATCGTGTACTTCATGGACGAGCAATGGTTTCGCCTGGTCATGAACGCTGCAACCCGCGACAAGGATCTCTCCTGGTTGGAATCGACCTCGCGAGAAATGGGTGGCGTGACCGTCAGGCCGCGTCCGGATCTGAGCATCATTGCCGTCCAAGGTCCAAACGCGCGTGCAAAGGTCTACAAAGCGCTCGGTGATGCGCTACGCCCGGCAACAGAAAAGCTCAAACCCTTTTTTGCAACCAATATCGGTGAACTGTTTATTGCCACGACTGGCTACACGGGCGAAGATGGTTTCGAGATAATTCTGCCTGGCAAGGCCGCACCCTACAGCTGGCAGGGGCTTGCAGAAGCAGGAGTTGCACCGATCGGCCTGGGCGCGCGCGATACCCTGAGACTTGAAGCCGGTATGAATCTGTACGGGCATGATATGGACGAATCCACGACACCGCTGGAGTCCGGGTTGGCCTGGACAGTGGCATGGGATCCGGCGGATCGCAATTTTGTGGGACGCGAAGCGCTGGAACGCCAGCGGTCGAAAGGTCTGGAGCGCAAGCTCGTGGGCCTGGTTCTTGAGGACAAAGGCGTCTTGCGCGATCATCAAAAGGTATTTTGCGCTGCCGGTGAGGGCGAAATCACAAGCGGCAGTTTTTCACCCACACTCAGCAAGGCAATTGCACTGGCGCGCGTGCCTAGCGCGACGACCATCGGTAGCCGATGTGATGTAGACGTGCGCGGCAAGCGGCTTGCGGCGCGGGTCGTGAATTATCCCTTCGTGCGCAACGGCAAGAGCTGTCTGGACTAATCGAGGAAAACCACCCGTATGAGCAAGGCACCCAAGGATCTCAAGTACACCAAGTCCCATGAATGGGTAAAAACCATGCCCGACGGCTCGCTAACCGTGGGTATCACGGATCACGCGCAAGAACTGCTAGGCGATCTGGTGTATGTCGAATTGCCGCAGGTGGGTGCAGACTATGCGGCTGGCAAGGAATGTGCGGTCGTTGAATCGGTAAAAGCCGCCTCCGATGTCTATGCCCCAGTTGGCGGCAAAATCCTCGAGATCAACGGGCGATTGAGCGACGCGCCGGAGACCGTCAACAAGGGCGCCTACGGCGATGGCTGGCTGTTTCGCCTGCAGCCGCGCGATCCGGCGGAACTGAAGGGGCTGCTCGACGCAGCTGCCTATGACGCGCTAGTCGAGTCCGAGGGTCATTGACCGCGGCACCCGCCGATTGGTCGGGTTGTCACGTTACAGCCGGATGCATTTGCCGACTGCTTCAGGAGTCGGTGAGGCTATACCCGGCAGGTGTCATCGCAATTTAGGAAATTAGGCAATGCCGTTCATTCCACATACGCAAGCAGACATCAGTTCCATGCTGGCCGCGATCGGTGTCAAGGACATCGACGACTTGTTTAACGAGATACCGCCCGAGTTGCGTAGTGCCGGTCTCAAGAACGTGCCGCCCGCACTGAGCGAGATGGAAGTTGCGCAATTGATGCAGGAGCGCGCTGAGGCTGACGGGCACTATTTGTGTTTCATCGGCGCCGGTGCATACGAGCACCATATACCAGCGGCGGTGTGGCAGATCGTCACTCGCGGAGAATTTTATTCGGCCTACACCCCATACCAGGCGGAAGCGAGCCAGGGCACATTGCAGCTCTTGTATGAATACCAGACGATGATGGCCAGTCTGGCGGGCCTGGCTGTATCGAACGCGTCGCTTTACGATGGTGCCTCGGCACTGGCAGAAGCGGTGCTAATGGCGATACGCATCCACAAGAAGGGTCAGCGCGTACTTGTGCCGAAGACCGTCCACCCGATTTACCGCAAGGTCACCGATTCTATCGTCCGCAATCAACGTATCCGCCTGATCGAGACACCTTACAACGCCAAAGGCGGGCATGTTGTTGTAGACGCACTGCAGCAACAGCTGTCGGACGATTGCGCCGCACTCGTCATTTCCCAGCCCAACTTCTTCGGTGTGCTGGAAGATGTGGATAATTTGACCGACTGGGCGCACGAGCATGGCTTGCTCGTGATTGCCTGCGTAAATCCGCTCTCCCTCGCCCTGCTCAAACCCCCCGGAGAATGGGGCAAGACCGGGGCCGATATTGTTGTCGGCGAAGGGCAGCCGCTGGGTATACCGCTGTCTTCCGGTGGTCCGTATTTCGGCTTCATGGCTTGCAAGCAGGAATACGTGCGCCAGATGCCCGGACGCATTATTGGGCGCACCGTGGATCGGGACGGGAAGCCGGGATTTACACTTACGTTGCAGGCGCGCGAGCAGCACATCCGCCGCTCCAAGGCCACATCCAATATTTGCACGAACCAGGGTCTCATGGTGACTGCTGCGACGATCTACATGTCGTTGCTCGGACCAGAGGGTCTCAGGCGGGTCGCTGCCCAGTCGCACGCCAATACCATGGCCTTACGCGCCCGCCTAGAAAGCGTGCCTGGCATTGAGCCCGTATTCGAGCGTCCGTTTTTTCATGAAACCGTTTTGCGCCTGAATTCGCCCGTGGCTGATGTGCTTCGTGCCATGGAGGCCCAGGGCATCCTGGGGGGATTCTCCCTGACGGAGCATTACCCGGAGCTTGGGGAGACTCTGCTCGTGTGCGTCACCGAAACAAAAACTGCGGCGCAAATGAACACGTACGTAGAGCACATGCAGCGCATCTTGAGCAAGCGCCGCCTCGATCCGCCGTGTGCCCAAAAGATGTAACTGCGACCTCAGTCGCCGGTTTGCTGAATCACCCCAGGAGGCAACGACATGGCAAAAATTACGCTCAAAGGAAATTCGATACACACAATTGGCGATCTTCCCAAGGTTGGGGTCAAAGCGCCAGATTTCAGACTTACCACGGCGGAGCTGGCTGACGTTACGCTCGCGGATTTCAAGGGCAAGAAGAAGCTCCTCAATATTGTACCAAGTCTCGACACCCCGGTGTGTGCGACGAGCACCAAGATATTCAATGATTATGCCAAAGACCGCAACGACACCGTCATGCTGATCGTATCCGCCGATCTGCCATTCGCCCAGGGCCGATTCTGCAGTGCGGAGAACACAAAAAGCGTCGTCGCACTTTCAATGATGCGCGATCGGCACTTCGCCAAGGATTACGGCGTCCTTATTGAGGATGGCCCGCTCGCCGGTCTGACCGCGCGCGCCGTTGTTGTACTCGACGCGGCCGACAAGGTTGTCTACGCCGAACTCGTCCCGGAAATATCCCAGGAACCGAATTATGAAAAAGCGATCGCGTCACTGAAATGAAGTCGGAGCTGCCGCTGCAGTCTGTAGATCTGAACAGCTTTCGTTATTGCGGCATTATGGTGCCGACCGGCGACCGGTATTTGTTTGAGGAATTCTTCGTATGAGTGCAAATGACAGTAGGCTGATTTTCGAACACTCCCGCCCCGGCAGGCGAAATCCATCGCAGGCACCGAGTGTTGCGGCCGAAGTCACGAATATTCCGCAAGCGCTCCTGCGCAAGAAGCAGCCGCTATTGCCAGAAGTGTCGGAACTGCAGACTGTGCGCCATTACACCAGGCTTTCGCAGAGAAACTTTTCCATCGACACTCAGTTCTACCCGCTTGGATCCTGTACGATGAAGTACAATCCGCGCGCCTGTAACTCCCTTGCCATGCTGTCGCCTTTCCTCAACCGTCATCCGCACGCCCCATCCACATCCGGTCAGGGTTTTCTTGCCTGCATGTACGAATTGCAGGAGATTCTCAAGGATGTCACCGGCATGAAGGCCGTATCGCTTACACCCATGGCCGGTGCACAGGGCGAGTTTGCGGGTGTTGCAATGATCCGCGCCTATCACGAGGCGCGCGGCGATGTCGCGCGAACCGAAATCTTGGTTCCGGATGCAGCGCATGGGACGAATCCAGCGACGGCCGTGATGTGCGGTTATACCGTGCGTGAGATTCCCACCGATACGCAGGGAGACATTGATGTCGAGCAACTGCGGGCAGCCGTCGGACCGCAAACCGCTGGGCTCATGCTGACTAACCCGTCGACACTCGGGGTGTTCGAGAAAGACATCCAGGAGGTACGGGAGATCGTTCATCAGGCAGGCGGGCTTCTTTACTACGACGGCGCCAACCTCAATGCTATCCTGGGCAAGGTAAAGCCTGGCGACATGGGGTTCGATGTCATCCACATGAATCTGCACAAGACCTTCTCGACCCCGCATGGCGGTGGCGGTCCGGGAGCCGGACCAGTTGGTGTCAATGATCGTCTGCTGCCTTTTTTGCCTGTGCCGATCGTAGCCAAGGCCAGGGACGATGCCTATTACCTGTTGACCGAAAATGATTGCCCCCAGACCATCGGCCGGTTGTCCGCGCATCTCGGCAATGCCGGCGTACTGTTGCGTGCCTATGTTTATGCACGCCTTCTGGGGCGCGAAGGTATGACGCGGGTGGCGGAATTCGCGACACTCAACGCCAACTACTTATTGGCGCGCTTGACCCAGGAAGGCTTCAGTGCCGCGTTTCCTGCGCGCCGTGCCACCCACGAATTTATTCTTACTCTGAAACCGCTCAAGGACGCAACCGGAGTGATTGCAATGGATGTTGCCAAGCGGCTGCTGGACAAGGGCTATCATGCCCCGACCACCTATTTCCCGCTGCTTGTCCCGGAATGTTTTCTTATCGAGCCGACCGAAACCGAGTCCAAAGAAGAGTTGGACGGATTTGTAACTGCGATGCGGGAAATTGCCAATGAAGCGCGAATCAATCCCGACCTGGTGAAGAGCGCGCCGCACACCACCGCGGTGCGGCGCCTCGATGACGTCCGGGCCGCACGCGACCTTGACCTTATCTGGAAAGAACCGGCTTAGCGATGATTGGCATATTTTTGACGGGATCAATTGTACCTTGTCGCGCGAGTGCGCCAATGTTGCCCGGCAACATCAAGACATCAATCGTCTGTTCGGTGGTATTTAAAAATTCGCGTGTGCGTAACAGAAGAGGGCACTCATGGCAGCTTTGATTTGTGGATCGTTTGCATTCGACACGATCATGGTATTTCAGGACCGGTTCAAGCATCACATTCTCCCGGAGCAGGTGCACATTCTGAATGTGTCTTTCCTGGTACCGCAGATGCGACGGGAGTTCGGTGGTTGCGCCGGCAATATCGCCTATAACCTGCAGATGCTCGGCGGAAACGCGGTTCCCATGGGAACTGTTGGGGAGGACTTCGAGCCGTACGCCAGATGGATGGATCGATGGGGGGTGCCGCGCCAGCACGTCACTGTTGTTCCCGGGACATTCACCGCGCAAGCCTTCATCACCACGGATCTCGATGATAATCAGATCACTGCATTTCACCCGGGTGCAATGGGACACGCACACCTCAATACCGTAAGCCAGGCGGCGGGAATAAAGCTTGGTATCGTGTCCCCCGACGGACGCGACGGCATGCTGCAGCATGCGCGCCAGTTTGCCGATGCAGGGATACCGTTCATATTCGATCCGGGTCAGGGAATGCCGATGTTTAGCGGCGCAGAACTTGAGGTGTTCCTCGAGCAGGCCAATTTTTTGAGCGTCAACGACTACGAGTGCAAACTTTTTCAGGAACGGACCGGTAAGTCGGTGCGTCAGTTGTCCGAGCGGGTGGAAGCTCTGATCCTAACCAAGGGCAGCGAGGGTTCGGAAATTCATTCAAAAGGAAAGGTCCTGAAGATCCCTGCGGCCAAAGCCCAGCACATCACGGATCCGACCGGCTGTGGGGACGCCTACCGCGCCGGTCTGCTATACGGCATGACGCATGGCATGGACTGGGAGACGACGGGGCGCATCGCGGCGCTCATGGGGGCGATCAAGATAGAACACCACGGCACACAGAATCATCATCTCGAGCCAGGCGCGATTGCCGATCGATTTCGCCGCGAATTTGGCTACGCGTACTGAAGTAGCACGTCAATCCCGAATGATCGGCAGATCCTCGGCGTGCCATAGCACGATGCCGCCTGCGAGATTGTAGGCGGTGAATCCCATCTGATTAAGCGTGTCGGCTGCCAAAGCGCTACGTCCGCCATTCTCACAGTAGACCACAACAGTGGCTCGAGTGCGCGCATCGCACAGACGCTCGACGCGATGTTTGGTGCCGCAATCGGCCGCCCCCTCAAGCGTGCCGCGCGGAACAAGCAACGCCCCGGGGATGTGGCCGGCGCGGAATTCTTCCGGTTCGCGCACGTCTAGTATCAACAGCTCATCGTGATTCTCGATCATCTCGTCGAGCTCTTCCGGACGAACTTCTTGGATACGTGCCCTTGCCTCGCGAATGAAGTCTCCCAGCGTCTTTTGCATGTCTTAGTCCTCGGCTCGAGTAAGGCTTGCGGCGTGTCCGGCATCGCCCGCCGCGACGGCTGTTTAGTGCGCCAGCAATGTTACGAAATCTGCGAGTGCCACAACAGGTGCTTCACACGCATGTCCGGTGCATACGTACGCCGTCACCTCTGCTTTGGGGATGCGTGCTGCCAGCGCCTGAGGCAGATCCCCGGCGTCATCCGGAATCGCAATCAGCATGCGCTGCGGAGCATAGTATTGTTGGGCGCGAACAATCCACGGCTTGAGAGCCCGTGGTGCACCGCGTAGCACGATGATTTGGGTAGGATTGAGAAATTCCTCGACTGCCGTTACAAGCGAGTTATGACCAGAAGGAAAGTTTGCCATTGGTCCATACAATGCCTTGAGAGTATTTTCCCCGGCTTCAAGAAAGTGCGCGTTGCCAAGGACGTGCCCCAAGCGCAGCAACGAAAGTGCCGCAATGCCGTTGCCGGCCGGAATCGCATCATCACTCGCGGGCTTCGGGCGATAAATGAGCTTTTCATGGTCGTCAGCAGTGAAGAAGAACCCGCCCTGCTGCCGATCTTCGAAATGCTCGAGCAAGGCATCAGCCAGTTCAATCGCAAAGGCAAGCTCGCCGTCGCGCCATCGCGCCTGCATGAGTTCCATCGTGCCGTCGAGGAGAAACGCATAATCATCAAGATAGGCGTTCAAATGTGCCTTGCCGTCTTTGTACGTCGCAAGCAGGCGCCCTGCGGTCCACATGCGTTCGCGGATGAAATCCAGTGCGCGTTGTGCGGACTCGACGAAATCGCTTCGTTCTAGGAAGCGCCCGGCATGCGCCATGGCCTTGATCGTTAGCCCGTTCCACGCTGTGAGGATCTTCTCATCGCGCCCGGGATGGACGCGCTCCTCCCGTGCCGCGAAAATCTTGCTGCGTGCGCTTTCAAGCAAGTCAATAACCTGTTGCTCGGGCATGTCGTGCTTGCGCGCAATGTCGGCAATGGAATCGAAAACATGAAAGTGCCAGTACTCGCCTTCGAAATTGGGCGCACGGTCCAAACCGAATCGTGGCGCCACAACCCGATACTCATCCTCGCTCAAAATTGTTCGCAGTGAGTCCGGAGTCCATGTGTAGAACTTGCCCTCATGGCCTTCGGAATCGGCATCAATCGTCGAATAGTAGCCGCCTTCCGGCGACTGCATCTCGCGCATCACCCATTCGGCGGTTTCGATGGCGATGCGCCGAAACCACCCGTCACCGGTCGCAATCGCCATATCGCAATACAATGGCAGAAGCTGCGCGTTGTCGTAGAGCATCTTTTCAAAATGCGGGATCATCCAAAAATCATCGACCGAATAGCGGCAGAAGCCGCCGCCGACTTGATCGTAAATCCCCCCCGATCCCATGGCTTGCAGCGTGAAGCGCGCCATGTTGAGAGCCTTCGCATCAGCTGTGCCAGTGCCGACGCTCGCTGCCCAATGGCGCATGCAGCGCTCTATGCTGGTTGGATGCGGAAATTTTGGAGCTCCACCCCAGCCGCCATGCCGCATATCAAAGTGTTGTTCGAGTTCACTTCGCGCAGTGGTAAGGATGGGTGGCGCGATCGCAAGCCCTGGTGCAGGCGCAGCCGGTTCAATTCGTCGGAATGCGTCGCGAAGGGAAGCGCCATGCGCCGAGATTTCATTGCGATTCTCCCGGTAATATGCCGCGACGCGCCGCAAAACATCGGTGAACGCCGGCATGCCGTAGCGTGGCGTTTTGGGAAAGTATGTGCCCCCAAAAAATGGTGTCTGGTCATGCGGCGCAAGAAACATATTGAGCGGCCAACCGCCCGCACGTTGAGCCAGCATCTGATGGGCAACTTGGTAGATCCGGTCGAGATCGGGGCGCTCTTCGCGGTCAACTTTTATACAAACGTAAAGCGAATTCATGACGCCGGCGACTTCCTCGTCCTCGAATGACTCGTGTTCCATTACGTGACACCAGTGGCACGCGGAATAGCCTATGGAAAGCAGAATCGGTCTGTCTTCCCGCCTTGCCCGCTCGAGGGCCTCAGCGCCCCACGGGTACCAATCAACCGGGTTGTGCGCGTGCTGCAGCAGATAGGGGCTGGTTTCGTCGGTAAGTCGGTTGGTATGACGTGGCGCGTTCGAAGTCATGCAGAGGTCGTTGCCGAATGAGGAGGCCCAACTATAGCGCCTTGTCTCCAGCCTGTCTTTGCACAAAACCCCTGATTCGAGTAGGCCTTGTGTGACCTGCGTAACCTGTCCCATATCGCAGCGGGGCGGCCCGGCCAGAAGTGTTAAGTTCGGTGGATACGACGTTTAGTGCGCGGGACAGATGCCAAAAAATCGCTACGGCAGTCCCGCGGTGTGTGATCTAGACTATTAAAGGCGCGGCCGGCTATTTGTGCGATAAAGGGGAATTTCGTCAAACCGCCGGACATATTTCCGATCACCGGCGGACAAGTCTCCGCTCGTGTGGAAATCCACTACCGTCAGTCGGTCGCTGGTGGCTTTTCCAGCGACAGCTTCATAGCGTTCAAGCGGGCCGGCCACGGTGCCGCATTGGGGATCAGGGCATGGTTTTCGAAAGCAAGAAAAAGCAATCACGAAAGACAAAGCACGCGGCCGGGCAGCCAGCCAGCAAGTTGCAATCGCTGGAGCAGTTCGTCGTTGAAGAAATTGAAATGGCTGGCGATGTGGCTCTTCCGATGGGTGGACGCGCGGCAAAGAAGCGTCTGCGCTGGTTGGCGCCAGCCAAGCGGATTGCCGCCTGGACCGGATTGTGGGCGCTGCTGTTTGTTGCCGCGTTTACTTCCCGTTCCCTGTGGCCGGTGGACGAAACGCGTTTGCTGGCAAGTGCTTGGGACATGTGGTTGCGGGGAAGTTATCTCGTGCCCGAAATGAATGGTGCGGTTTTCAGCCAGCAGCCTCCGCTGATTCTTTGGCTTTATCTGATCGGATGGAAACTCGTTGGCGTCAACTCATGGTGGCCGCGGCTCGTGCCGGCGCTGTTTGGGCTCGCGAGTATGTTCCTTAGCGGGGCCATGGCTCGCTTTCTCTGGCCGGGGCGCAGCGACGTAGCACGCTATGCCCCGGTGGTGTTGCTCGGTACTTCATTCTGGGCATACTTCACGACCCTTGCCCTTCCGACCCTTGTTGTTACCTTCTTTACCCTGCTTGCGCTCTACGCCATTTT
The DNA here is from genome assembly GCA_021783175.1 of Pseudomonadota bacterium. Next base: position 15,558 of record JAJXUF010000031.1, on the reverse strand, counting down.
ATGGACCTGGCGCAAGCGTGACTTCCGTGTGTGGTTATTGCTGGCGCTGGCTTTCGGACTGGGTACTCTCGCCGGCGGAATTATGATCTACATCTACGTATTGCCGCCCGCGCTTCTGGCGCCGCTGTGGGCGAATACGTCACCCAAACCGCGCTGGAAATACTGGTATGTGGATATTCTGAAGGCATCGTTGCTGGGTCTGGGGATTTTTCTTGCGTGGGGCATTATGGCATTCCTGCGTTCGGATCCGCAGGCGCTCTCGTTTGTGTTTTTCAGCTGGCCAGGCAGAAGCAGTCTTTCAATGTTCCCTACCGGGAATGCGTGGTGGTGGTATCTGTTATTACTGCCAGTTTTGGGATTACCGTGGTCTATCTGGCCTCTCGTGTGGGCGCGTTTTTGGCATATTCGGCGCGCAGCACTTAACAGCGGGCTGCTGTTCTGCATGGCGTGGGCGATACCGGGGATTTTGATCCTGTCCCTGTTTGCCGTGCGCCAGCCCCAGTTTCTGCTGCCCATGGTACCGGCGTTTTCGCTGACCGTAACCTATCTTTTGCTTGATGATGATCTCGTAGAACATGCCCACGACACAATTATTTCCAGTATGGCCTGGCCGATAATTGTGGCCGGCGGGCTGCTTGCGATCGTCCCAGGATTACCGCGAATCGATTTTCTGCCAACTTTTCTTTGGCAGGTTTCGCCTTTTGTTGGTATTGCAATCGTGCTGGTGGGCATGGCCCTTGGCTGGGTTCCTCTGCCACCGATCAGACAGCGCGTGGTGAATGTGGCGGGGGCAGTAGTGGCCCTTGCCGTCTTTGCGCTGCTACTGATCGGATGGCAGTTCAATCCGATTTACCAGATTAGCGACATCGCCAATGTCCTTTCTGTTGCCCAACACGAGCAGCGCCCAATTGCCCACGTAGGAACCTATGACGGCCAATACCAGTTCGCCGGTCGCTTGAAGCAACCATTGGATGTGATCGACGCAGGTGCAACCGGGCAGTGGATGGCGACGCATCCGCGCGGCCTGTTGGTGACATACACAGGCGGCTGGCAACCGGCGCCCAACGCTGATGTGAAGCTCGTTTTTGAGCATCCGTACCTCGACCAAAGCGTGCGTATCTGGAAAGTGGTTGCGCCACCAGGTAATACTTTTCTGAAACAACCCTAGCCTGCGGATATTTCCCCTCGTAAGCGGTTTGCCGTAAGCTTGCGCCCGCGTAAGCCGATGGAACCGTGATGACTCTAGCACCGCTAAGACTGAAGAAGGACGAGGACCGCCGCCTGCGTGCCGGTCACGCATGGGTATTCAGCAACGAGGTTGATACGGTTGCAACGCCGCTAACTGGCTTCGACGCCGGCCAGCCGGTGGCCATCGAGGATCACGCCGGCCGCTGTCTGGGCATCGGTTACGTCAATCCGCATACGCTTATCAGTGCGCGGCTGGTTAGCCGTGACATCAGCCAGACGCTCAGCCAGTCGCTTCTGGTCCATCGCCTTAAAGTTGCACTAAGCCTGCGCCAGCGGCTTTTTCAGGAACCTTATTATCGCCTTGTGTTCGGGGACAGCGATGGTTTGCCGGGACTCGTAATCGACCGCTTTGGGGAAGTTACCGTGGTGCAAATCGCCACCGCCGGAATGGAGCGGTTGAAGGCAGAGATCGTTGGCGCGCTCGATAAAGTCATCCATCCGCGTGCAATACTCTTTCGCAATGATTCTGCCAGTCGCGAAATCGAAGGCTTGCCGAGTTATGTGGAAGCGGCGTTGGGCGAAGTTCCCCAGCACGTCCTGCTGAGCGAGAATGGCGTGCGTTTTGAAGTGCCCCTATTCGAAGGCCAGAAGACCGGCTGGTTCTACGACCAGCGGATGAATCGCGCGCGTCTTCCGAACTATGTTGTCGGGCGCAAAGTACTCGATGTTTTCAGCTACATAGGAGCCTGGGGGGTGCAGGCCGCCGTTGCCGGAGCCGAAAAGGTGGTTTGTGTTGACAGTTCGGCGCGTGCTGCCGATTGGGCGCGGAACAATGCGCTGCTGAACGGCGTAAGCGACAAGCTTGCATTTATGCAGGAGGACGCCTTCGAGGTATTGCGGACGTTACGCGCCGAGCGTGAGCACTTCGATGTTGTGATTGTTGATCCGCCGGCGTTCATAAAACGCAAGAAAGACGTCAAGGAAGGAACGCAGGCGTATCATCGCCTGAACCAGATGGCGATGCAGGTGTTGTCAAAAGACGGCATGTTGATTTCTGCATCCTGTTCCTACCATCTGGCGCGCGAAGAGCTGCAGCAGATATTGCTGCGGTCGAGCCGCCACCTGGATCGCTTCCTGCAGCTTGTCGAGCAGGGCGCGCAGGCGCCCGACCACCCGGTACACCCGGCGATACCCGAGACTAGCTACCTCAAGGTGTTTTTTTCGCGCTTGTTGCCGAACTGACGGATACAATTCACCAAAATACAATCTCAGCTTAAAGCAATTTCCGGAGCCCATTCATGCTGCATGCCCCGAATATCAACCCTGTCGCAGTCGGATTACCCCCGTTTCAGGTTTTGGGTCACACCGTTCACATCGAGGTGCACTGGTATGGCTTGATGTACGTTCTCGGGTTCCTCGGATTGTGGTTCTTTGCCGGCCGACGGGCGCGTCGCCCCGGATCCGGGTGGACGCAGGAACAGTTGGCGGATGCCATATTTTACGGTGCGCTCGGCGTAATTTTAGGTGGCCGCATTGGCTACGTTCTGTTCTACAACCTGGACTTGTACCTGGCGCATCCACTGGCCATTTTTGAAGTGTGGGATGGCGGTATGTCATTCCATGGTGGACTGCTCGGAGTGCTGCTGGCATTGTGGTTATTCGGGCGCAAACATGGCAAACCACTGATGGAAGTGACGGACTTCATTGCGCCCTGGGTGCCGCTTGGTCTCGGTGCCGGGCGCATCGGCAATTTCATCAATCAGGAGCTATGGGGCAAGGTGACCACGCTACCGTGGGGAATGGTATTTCGCAATGCCGGGCCATTGCCGCGTCACCCGTCGCAGCTCTATCAGGCAGCGCTAGAAGGGCTGGCGCTGTTGATCATCCTGGTGTCTTATTCACGCAAACCACGACCAATCGGTGCCGTGTCAGGCATGTTTCTGCTGTTTTACGGCATCTTCCGCTTCTTGGTGGAGTTCGTCCGCGTGCCAGATCCGCAGCTCGGTTACCTGGCCTTTGGCTGGCTAACGATGGGTCAGCTGCTTAGTGTCCCCATGGTGATAGCCGGTATCGGATTGCTGATCTGGACTTACAGGCAACATCCACCCGCGCGCGACAAATGACGTGTCGCACGGTAGGTACCCAGATTAGCCGAGGAGCAGCTTCACGCCGATAGCCGCGAGAAACAGGGCAAACAATCTCTTGAGCAGCTTCACCGGAAGCGTGTGTGCTAGGCGCGCACCGAGCGGCGCGAACAACACGCTCGCCGACGCGACCCCGACCACTGCCGGCCAATAGACATGGCCGGTAGCCAGGTGGGGAAGACCGGTCTGTCCCCAGCCGCTGGCCACGAATCCGAGCGTACCAAACACTGCGATAGGAAAGCCGCAGGCGGCAGACGTAGCGACCGCGTTGCGCACATTGACATTGCACCACACGAGGAATGGTACGGTCAGGCTGCCTCCGCCAAGACCGACGACTCCTGAGACCGCACCTATGATTGATCCAGCGCCGAACATGGCGGCTCGCTGCGGCAGTTGACGATGCGGAGCGGGAGTGCGGTTGAGTGCAAGCTGCGCTGCCACAGCCAGGGCAAAGACTCCGAAGATAGAGCGCAAAACTCGGCTAGGCAACTCATTCGCAATAGCCGCGCCAAGCAAAACACCAATGATAATGCCAGGCGTCAGAAGCCAGAAAACCGTCCACTGCACGGCGTGTCGCCGATTATGCGCCAGCATGGACGAAAGCGATGTTGGAACAATCGTTGCGAGTGTCGTGCCCACGGCAAGGTGCACTACCACGTCTGGCGAAATCCCCTGGCTGCGGAACAGAAAGATCAATGTCGGAACGATGATGAGCCCGCCGCCTATCCCCAGCAGGCCGGCAAATGTTCCGGCGATGGCCCCGAGCAGCATATAGAGTGCAAAGATCTCCAAAATAGCGGTCTCTGGTCGGTTCAAATCGGCTTCCGCGCCGCAACTGGCTGCAAGCGAGGGTAGGTTATCTTATCCAGACGGTTTTAGCGTTCACAAATTCGCGTATGCCGTGAACCGATAGCTCGCGGCCATAACCTGATGCCTTGATACCTCCAAAGGGCAGGCGCGGATCGCTTTTGACCAGACCATTCACAAAGACGGCCCCCGACTGAAGTCGCCGTGCCAAGCGTTCCCCCCGATGGAGATCCCGTGTCCAGACACTGCCGCCAAGTCCGTAGCGAGTGTCATTCGCGATACGCAAGGCCTGTTCTTCGTCTGCGGCACGGATCATGACGGCCACTGGGCCAAAAAGCTCCTCCTCATAAGCGCGCATCCCGGGCGTAACACTATCCAGCACAGACACTTTGTAGAAAAGGCCGGAGCCCGCCAGCGGCTCGCAACCCATTAAGGGGACGGCACCGCGGGCAATCGAGTCACGCACCTGGCTGTCAAGTTCATCGCGCAAATCGGCGCGCGCCATCGGACCGAGATCCGTATCCTCGAGTAGCGGATCGCCCAGTTTCAAGGCGGCTGCCTTGCGCCGAAAGAGTTCGATGAACGGTTCGGCAATGGCATCGACGAGGACAAAGCGCTTTGCCGCGATGCAGCTCTGGCCGGCGTTGATGTAGCGCGAGGCGACGCCGATGCTCGCTGCCAGGTCGAGATCGGCGTCTGCCAGAACAATAAACGGGTCCGATCCTCCCAATTCAAGTACCGATTTCTTCAATGCCGCGCCGGCCGCCGCCGCAAGCTGGCGTCCGGCAGCCTCGCTGCCGGTGAGGGTCACGGCATGTATGCGCGGATCGGCGACTAGGGCTTGCGCCTGCGCAGCGGACATCAACGGTGCGCGAAGAACTCCGCTCGGGAATCCGGCACTGCGGATGACCTCCTCGATTGCTTGCGCGCACAGCGGAACGCCGGAAGCATGTTTGAGCAAGATGGTGTTTCCAGCCATGAGGGCCGGGACTGCGCAGCGGAATACCTGCCAGAAAGGGAAGTTCCACGGCATAATCGCCAGGACCGTGCCAAGCGGTTGGTACGTTACATAACTCTTGCCCGCATCTGAGCGTATTAATTCATCGGCCAGAAAGCGTTCTGCGTGGTCGGCGTAGTACTCGCAAGTTAATGCACACTTTTCGATTTCGGCACGGGCCTCACGAATGATTTTTCCCATTTCCGCGGTGATAAGTCGCGCAATGCTGTCTCCGCGGCTGCGCAGGATGGCTGCAGCGCCACGCATGAGTCTGGCGCGGAGGGGGAAGTCCGTATTTGCCCATGCTTCCGTCGACCGCGTAACCTCGAATACCGCGGCGTCCACCTCCGCGGTTGTACAGGGGGTGAAAAGCCCAAGCTGCTCCCCGCTGTAAGGGTTGATCGACGCAAGTGCCATTTGTCGGCTCCCGTGACAGTCTGGATATCTCGGCGTCTGTAAAACCTATATTATTAATATCATCGACCGTCGAATTCCATCATGCACCGCTTCGCCGTCTATTTCATCTTCGCCGTGCTGGTCCTGCAAGGAGTCGCCGCAGGAACGAGTGCCTATGGCGACGATATCGACCAGGAGCGGACCAATTACCTTTACGCCCTTAGTGCGATACGCGCCGGCAACACCAAGCTTTTCCAGCAGCTGGAGCAAAATCTCAACGGCTACGTGTTGAAGGGCTATTTGGATTACTACTACCTCCAGGATCATATCGCGTCAACACCCCCCGCAGAGCTGCGCGCTTTCATCGCCCAGAACGAGGACGCCCCGATCAGCGAAATGCTGCGCAAGAAGTGGCTTGGCTATCTTGCGAAGAAGGGCGACTGGAAAACGTTCATCAGTGTCTACCAAGGTGTGCAACCCGATTCGGATCTCAATTGCGATCGCCTTGGATACCTGCTGCGCGGTGTAAAGGACCAGACGGCGCTCATGACGGAAATTGGCCAGCTGTGGCTAACCGGTAACAGCCTCCCCGATGCCTGTGATCCGGTGTTCGCCGCCTGGCGCAAGGCCGGCTACATGACGAGTGATATGGTGTGGCAGCGGATCCAGCTGGCGATGGATCAGCATAACCTGACACTCGCGCAACAGCTTCGATCAGACCTTGCCGCAAAGGACCGCGTCTGGGTAGATCGCTGGCTGGCGATGTACAAGAATCCACAGCGCGAATTGAGTGATATCCGCTATCCGGTGGAAACACCGATTGCGCGTAAGATCATACGTCAGGGAATCGTGAAACTTGCATACATCGATCCCCAGCAGGCGATGGATACGTGGAACGCGTTGAAGCAGAAGTTCCAGTTTTTCGGGGAAGACGATAATTATGTGCTTCGCTGGGTCGGCATTCTTGCGGCCCAGGATCATCTGCCGCAAGCAGTAGACTGGCTGTCCGCGGTATCCGCCAGCCCCAACGATGCTTCGTTGCGCCACTGGCGCGTACGCGCCGCGCTGCGCGCCGGCCAGTGGCAGACCGGATTGCGCTTTATCGAGGCACTACCCCCGGACGAACAAGCGCAAAGCGAGTGGCGCTACTGGAGGGCGCGCATGCTTCAGGAGACGGGGCATGGGCGGTCGGCGCGCCGGATATTCGAGAACCTGGCAGTGCAGCGAACCTACTATGGTTTTCTCTCGGCCGACCAGATCGGGAAAAATTACTCTATGCAGCACATCAGCATCGAGGCGACGCCCGAGGAGGTCAGTGCCATGCTGGCCTTGCCTGGCATCCAGATGGCCAAGGAACTCTTCGAGCTGGGCGAAACGGTGGACGCTCGCCGGCAGTGGGCATGGACTACGCGCAACATGAGTGATCGCGATTTGCAGGTTGCAGCGGTGCTGGCGCGTCAATGGGGCTGGTACGATCGCGCAATCCTCACGGTGAGCAAAAGCGATAATCTGAATGATCTCGATCTGCGCTTTCCGCTGTTGTATCGCAATATGATCGAAACCAATGCGCAGCAGAACGGCCTTGATCCGAGTTGGGTATACGGAATTCTGCGGCAGGAAAGCGCATTCGTTACAGATGCCCGATCCGATGCCGGGGCGCTCGGATTGATGCAAGTAATGCCGCTTACCGGGCGGCTTACGGGGCGGCTAATCAATCTTCCGATACGCAGCAATAGCGCAATTCTCGAGGTTGCCAATAATCTGCGTCTGGGCACCACATACCTTAAGAATGTTCTTGATGCCAACAATGGCCAAGAAGTGCTGGCCACAGCGGCCTATAACGCTGGGCCCAACCGCATAAAAGATTGGTTGCCGTCGTCTCATGTTCTGGATGCTGATTCCTGGGTCGATACAATTCCCTATCGAGAAACCCGCAACTACGTAAAAAACGTGATGGGATTCACCACGGTGTATGCCTACCGGCTGGGCGACAACACTTTTCATCTTAGTCAGACGATGGCCTCCGTTCTGCCCGGTGATGCCTCCACCTCAAGCCAGACGCCTGCCTCTGTCTCGACGCCGACGCTTCCTGCCTCACCCTAGAACTTGTCGGTCGCCGCCGCGACCTTGACTTGGTGGTATCCGCCTGGTGAAAATCGTTCGCTTGACCAAGAACCGATGCACGGTTGCTCGTGTCTAAAATACAACGCATGACAACCGCGCAGCATGGAGTGGGTGTTTATGTCCAAGCGTAAGTTCTGCATTGTTGGAGGTTCCGGATTTGTTGGTCGACACCTAGCCGCGCGTCTATCGGCGGCCGGCCACGAAGTCTGCATCATTACGCGACGGCGCGAGCGCCACAAAGATCTGTTGGTATTGCCGACCTTGCGTCTGGTTGAGGGTGATGTCTATAACGTTGCGCTTCTGCAGCGTGAGTTTCATGGACAGGATGCGGTGATCAATCTTGTTGGCATCCTGAACGAGACCGGCCACAGCGGGCGTGGCTTTGAGCGTGCCCACGTCGAACTGTCTGGCAAGATCATTAAAGCGTGTCGCAACAGCGGCGTGCAGCGCCTGCTGCACATGAGCGCGCTACACGCATCCGCGGATGGCCCGAGTCATTACCTGCGCACCAAGGCCAAGGGTGAGGCGCTGGTGATCGAATCGGGCAGTGACACCCTTCATGTAACGGCATTCCGTCCGTCCGTAATTTTTGGTCATGACGACAGTTTCACCAACCGCTTTGCCACTTTGCTGCGCCTCTTGCCCGGGTTCTTGCCATTGGCTTGCGCCGACGCACGCTTTCAGCCGATACATGTGGAAGATGTGGTTAGTGCATTTGTAGCGGCGACGGACGATCGTCGCACCTTCGGGCAGAGTTATAACTTGTGCGGGCCGGAAGTCTATTCATTGCGCCAGATCGTCGAGTACCTGGTGCGCCTGATGGGAATACGGTGCCGAATCGTGCCTCTGGGAGAATTAATATCGCGCCTGCAGGCCGAGATCTTGGAATACGTCCCGGGAAAGCCGTTTTCCCGCGACAATTACCTCTCGCTGCAGATCGACAGCGTTTGTGACGCTCCATTTCCCGACGTGTTCGGCATTACACCTTCGAGGCTCGAAGATATAGTCCCGCGCTATCTTGGACCGTCGCGTAGTCTGCGCTACGCGAGATACCGTTCGCACGCCGGATAACCCCCGAATCCGGGGGGATTTTTGTCCCAAGATCCCCGTTGCGAGGGGCTAAGCGGCGTTATTTTCCGGCTGTCAACGACGGCCGGTCCCGCAACACGGACGAATGGCGCAAAAGCTTCCTTCACAGCGGTTGTAGGGTGGCCAATACTGAATGGGTCACTCCGCACCGGAACGAGTTGGCCGTTTGCGTAGTGTGTCTTTCATAGAATCATAGAATTAGAACCGTTGTAACAGCGCACAAATTTCAAGAAATCGGAGGAGGTCGGCATGAATTTATATGTGAGCAATATCTCGCCAGAGGTCGCGAAGGCAGACTTGCAGCATATGTTCAGCGGGCTTGGCGAAGTCCTGTTTGCCAGGCTAAGGGCAACCGGCGATGATCCCAGGGACAAAGGATATGCGTACGTATACGTACCGAACGACGAGCGTGCGCGAACGGCAATTGCCATGCTCAACGGTAAGTTGCTCAAGGGAAACAAGCTGACGGTAAGCGCAATGGCGGAGCGTCCCGGGGTGATTGGCAGCTCGGTTAAGAGGAACTAGCACGAGTCTTTCCGCGCCATCGAACCCATCTCCAACCAATGCCCGCATTCGCGGGCATTGTCGTCTTCGTAGCTTGTGCTGAGAAAATTTCCGAAACGCGCCCGATCAATTGTTGCCAGCAACAGTCGCGCCCTTATTGTTGGCCAGTGAAGCGAGGATGTGGTGACGCTCTTTCGGAGGCAGTTGCGAAATTGCCTTTGCCCGTGAGTAGAACGCCGGCAGGTTACCTCCGACCGACCGCAGGAGTGCGTCAAATGCTGGGACGTAACGGTTATAAAGCCTGATAGGTACGAAGCTCGCGTTGTCGAATTTTTGCGAAAACCATGCGTCGTATCCAGCGTACCCGCGCGATTGGGCGCGCAGCCTTGCATAGGCCGCATGCAGATCGGAAAAGATTTTCTGCTTTTGCTCGAGCTTCGTTTCATCCGGCTCGCTAGAGGCATACAGGGATTCCAGGCGGTTCCGATAGCGAAGCAGCAGCGCCATCACTCGTTGCTGCCGCTCCTGCCCCTGCTGATATTGACACAGCTTAGTGCTGTCGCCATTCGCCTTCAGCCAGCGGCGCATGCCCTCAAATTCCACGCTCATGGCAAAAGATTCGTCGAATGCGGTATCGCCACGAATGTAAAGTTCCTGATGTGCGAGTTCGTGAAATATAAGACCTGCGATGTCAGTATTCGAACCTCGAAGCACTGTGTTGAGCACCGGGTCACGGAACCAGCCGAGTGTCGAGTAGGCTGCTACCCCGCCAAGATAGACATCGTAACCTTGGCGGCGAAGATAAGCCGCGTAACGCTCCGCTGCCTGATGCTCAAAATAGCCGCGGTAATCCACACAGCCGGCGATCGGAAAGCACCACGTCTTTGGTCGCAACGACAGTTTCGGAGCCGCGTAGACATTCCACACCACGTAGCGCCGCTGCAGGTCGACATAGCTGGAGTAACTGCCGTTGTCAGGCAGACCCAGGTCGTGAAAAGCGAATTCGCGCGCGCGCAAAACATTCGCCAGTTTCACTTTAAGTGCTGGTAGTGTCGTCGGATCGGTGAGTACCGCCTCGATGGGGCGCCTTTTTTCCAGCACTTGGTACTGACCTTCGATCGACTGCGCATAGTAGCCGAGCGTGGAACAGCCGGACGCCGTCGCAGCCACCAGCACTGCGATGGAAAATCCAAGATAGATGCGGGTCCGACGCAAACCCATGGGCATTTGGTGGATGATTTGTCTCAAAGTACTATAAGCCCATGCGTGTATATCTGGTAGGCGGTGCGGTGCGCGACAAACTTCTTGGTCTCGAGGCCAAGGATCGCGACTATGTTGTGGTCGGCGCCACCCCGGAGGAAATGGTAACGCTTGGATTCAAGCCGGTTGGCGCCGATTTTCCGGTGTTTATCCACCCGCAGACAAAAGAACAGTACGCGCTCGCGCGAACCGAGCGCAAGTCGGGAATCGGATACAAGGGTTTTACTGTCTACAGTGCGTCCGACGTAACGCTGGAAGACGATTTGCGGCGTCGCGACCTGACGATCAACGCTATGGCACAGGCCGATGACGGAACCCTGATTGATCCGTTTGGCGGAGCTGACGATCTGCGTAATGGCCTGTTGCGGCACGTTTCCCCGGCTTTCGCCGAAGACCCGGTGCGGGTGCTGCGCGTGGCCAGATTTGCGGCGCGTTACGCCAAATGGGGGTTCCATGTAGCGCACTCGACCAACGCGCTCATGCGCCACATGGTTGTAAACGGTGAAGTGGATGCGCTTGTTCCCGAGCGCGTCTGGACCGAGTTGGAACGAGCGCTCGGGGAAGATTGTCCGTCAGCGTTTTTCAATGTCTTGCGCGGTTGTGGCGCCCTGGAGCGGCTTTTTCCCGAAATTGCAGCGCTCTTTGGGGTGCCGCAGCCCGACGAGCACCATCCCGAAATCGACACGGGCGTGCATGCGCTGCAGGTGCTGGACGCGGCCGCGAGACTATCGTCCGACACGCGTGTACGGTTCGCCGCGCTGATGCACGATTTGGGAAAAGGGCTGACCCCGCGTGAAGAGTGGCCGCGGCATATTGGACACGAACAAGCGGGCGCAGACCTGATCCGCCAGTTTTGCCAGCGCTTGCGCGTACCAAATGACTACCGGGATCTTGCGATCCTGGTGGCGCGCTATCACGGACATTGCCATCGAGCGGCCGAGCTTGCGCCGGCGACGATGCTCGATATGTTCGAGGCGATCGATGCTTTCCGCCGACCAGAGCGTGTCGAACAGTTCCTGCTTGCCTGCGAAGCCGATTCGCGCGGTCGGTCAGGGTTCGAGGATCGGCCCTATCCGCAGGCGGATCGTGTGCGCCGGACGTTCGCTGCCGCACGCGCTGTTACTGCTGCTGATGTAATAGACGCGACGGTCAAAGGTGCAGCCGTGGGCGAGCGAATTCGCCAGCAGCGCATCGCTGCGATTAAAGAGGTTTCTTGAAGGCCGCGGCAAGAGCGGAATCTGGTGTCGATGTCTGCATTCCAGTATCTTGGGAATTATTGAACTGAAATAGGCGTATTGGTTGCCGGCGCAGTGCGTGTTATCGGAATACGGGCGCACCAACGCTGCCAAGGCCCGCGCCAGCGGAGAAATGAAATGACTCTGGGTGCCTATGTCGGTGCGGGATTGTTTGCAACTTTCTTTGCGATCCGGTCGCTACCATTTCTGCACGCACGTTTCATGCGCGGTAAACCTGCTCCAGACCTGGGAGGCATACTATCCGGGAACCACGAGCAGGCCATGATCTATTTTTTCAGTGACGCCTGCGGCATGTGCAAATCGATGACGCCTGTGATCGAACGCCTGGCAGCGGAAAATAGCAGTGTCCTCAAACTCGATGTAGTTCAGCATCTTGAGCTCGCGCGCCGTTTCGGTGTGATGGGAACACCAACAACAATATTGGTGCGAAACGACAAAGTTGAGAAAATATGGTTGGGCGTGCGCTCGGAGGCGCAGTTGCGGCGCGCACTCCAAGAGTCCTGAGATCCAGGCTGCACCAGCGTGCCGCCCTACAAACGCGAGCGGCGATCCTGCAGGACGAACCCAAGCAGTGGTCCGGACAGACCACGCGCCAGCGCCAAGACCTTGAATAGTTCGCCCATTTCGTGCGGCAAAGTGAGCTTCTTGATTTCCTGGGCAAGCTCCAGCTGCGACCGCAGGTCGCCTTTGGCCGGTTCTGGCGGCTGTTCAGCAATTCCCGTGGCAAGCAGAAAGGCTGCCTGCGACGTGTAGCCGAGCAGTGCCAGGCCGGATTCGTGTCCCGCTTCGGCAAGGGCAGTGAATTCGACATGCGTGGTGATGTCCTGCAGGCCGATCAGCACAAAAGGGTCCGAATGTGCCTGATGGCGGAAATGGCACATCATTGTACCGTCGCTGCGGTCCGGGTGATAGAACTCGGAGCGCGGGAAGCCATAGTCGATGAGCAGCAGCAAGCCGGCGTCCATGATCTGCCCCATGCTGCGAATCCAGGCTTCCGCCTGCAAGTTGATTTCCGATGTGTAGCCCGCCGGAAGAGATTCAAAGTCGATGCGCGAGGCGACCTGTGCGGCAAGAGAAGTTGGCGCCGGCACCTCGCGCCAAACAAAGCCATCGTTTTCCCATGCGACGTGCAATAGCCGTAGTCCGTCTGACAGCACGCGAAATCGCTGGGTCGGAATGGCATCCAGCAGTTCGTTGGCGATGATCACGCCGCGGAATTCGCGCGCTGGAAGCTGATCAAGCCATTCTATGCGCGACGCTAATTCCGGTATTTGCTTTGCCACGTGTGCCGCTTGGCGCGCGCGCAAATCGGCGCTCAGCTCTAGAATCAAGTAGCGGTGCGGCAGTTGCCCCTGCTGCGCCAGCGCACTCAGCAGATCGGCGGCAAGTTTTCCGCTGCCCGCGCCGACCTCGAGAATTTCCGCTTTGCCCAGTTGCTGGAAAACCTGTGCGCACTGGCGAGCGAGACAGCGAGCGAACGCCGATCCCATCTCTGGTGCAGTGATGAAGTCGCCGTTCGCTCCGAACTTCTGGGGTCCTGCGCTGTAATAGCCAAGCCCGGGGGCGTAAAGAGCCAGCTCCATGTAGCGCATGAAATCGATGCTTCCGCCGTGAGCGCGGATGTCCTCGCGGATATGTTGGATCAGCGCCGCGCTATGGCGCATCGCAGCGGCATCAGGGGCAGGCAAAAATGGCGCGGGCATTTTATGGGCTCTCAGTGCGGCTTGGTGCAGGGAAAAGCTGGTGTTGGCGTTGCGCACAACAGGCGCTATTGTGGCGCGGTATGTTCATGCCGTGTGGCACTGACGGTATTGAGCGAAAGTCGACAGTAGCTGAAACTGAGATCTTTTCGACACAGAGGATACCATGGAACCTGAACCCCTTACCGGAAAAGTGGCGCTGGTCACAGGCGGCACGCGCCGCATCGGTGCGGAGATCTGTCGTACGCTCCATGCCCAGGGCATGAATCTGGTGGTGCACTACCGCTCCTCCCAGCAAGATGCGCACGCTTTGCAGGCCGAACTGCTTGAGCGTCGGGCCGACTCCGTGATGCTGGTTCAGGGCGATTTGCTTAATGATGCCAAGCTCGACAACCTGGTACTCAAGGCTGTCGAACGGTTCCGCAGACTGGACGTGTTGGTGAACAACGCGTCAAGCTTCTATCCTACGCCGATTGGCGAGGCGACAGACAAGCATTGGGAAGATCTGATCGGGACCAATGTGCGGGCTCCATTCTTCCTCTCGCAGGCTGCTGCACCGCATCTCAAGAAGAGCGGCGGCTGCATCGTCAGCATCGCCGACATTCATGCCGATCGTCCGCTCAAGAATTACCCCGTCTACTGTATCGCCAAGGCCGGACTGATCATGCTCACCAAGTCGCTCGCGCGCGAGCTCGGACCGGAGGTGCGCGTCAACGCTGTGGCTCCCGGAACCATTCTTTGGCCGGAACATGAGCTGGACGATCTCACCAAACAGCGCATCCTGTCGCGCGTGCCGCAAAAGCGATCGGGTGATCCTGCTGACATAGCGCGCGCGGTGCTGTTTCTCGTGCGCGATGGCGGATATGTTTCCGGACAGGTGCTGGCGGTGGATGGCGGTCGTTCGATTGTGGCATGAGCGCGCGTTGTGTCCCGCAGGCGGATTTTCGCCCGAAGCTAGAAAATTTCCAGCTTTACCGGCCAAATATTCTGATTCTTGATGCCGGATTGCCCCCAAAGTTCGTGGAAAGTGAGGCCGCTGACCGGATGGCGCAGGGCGGGGGCAATTTCCGAAAGTGGCTTGAGCACAAAAGCGTATTGTGTGATCTCGGGACGCGGAATCTGAACCTGTTCGTCGTGCCGCACTAGGTCACCGTAAAGCAGCAGATCCAGATCAAGCGTGCGCGGAGCGAAACGGTTGATTCCGCGGACGCGGCCGTGGCGTCGCTCAAGTTCGAAAAGTTCATCCAGTATTTCCTGCAACGGCGCGTCGGACTCGTAAGTCGCAATCAGATTGTAAAAATTGTCGCCATCAAAGCCTATAGCAGGTGATTCATAGATGGATGACAGCACAACGCGTTCGTTGACTTTGCGTAGCTCTTTCACCGCAGTGCGAATGTGGTTCGCGCGGTCTATGTTGCTTCCAATACCGACAAAAACCTGTGGCATTCAGCGCTACCTTTAATATTTCCGAGCGCCCATTGCTGGTTAATTCCTGTGTCCACGCTCGATGATGACACCGACATCGGTCGCGCCTCTTATCGCACCTTTTTTGTTCACGGCAACGCGTACCCACGGCACGTTGAACTCGCTCACAATCAGATCCGCGACCCTTTCCGTGAGCGTCTCGACCAGCTGGAAGCTCGATTCGCCGACAAAGGCAATAACGCGTTTCGCTACCGCCTTGTAATTTAGCGTATCTTCAATGCTGTCGCTGGCCGCTGCACGGCGGACGTCCACCGCCATGTCGAGGTGGATCGTAATGGCCTGGGTCGTGCGCCGCTCCCATTCCCAGATGCCGATAATGCAATCGACCTTGAGGTCGTGAAGATAGATCAGATCCATAGGCAGATTCGTTGTCTCCAGCCGACTATATCGGAATCGTGCGGGGATGTCTTGACGCCGCGCCAATTAACCCTTCCAATAGCGCGCCATGATGACCTACGTACTGCCGCTCATTGCCTATCTAATCGGATCCGTCTCGTCCGCAATCGTCGTGTCGAAACTCATGGGCTTGCAGGACCCGCGCGCAGTGGGCTCGAAGAATCCAGGGGCAACCAATGTCCTGCGCTACGGCGGCAAGAAGGCGGCGGCGT
>JAJXUF010000145.1 GCA_021783175.1 Pseudomonadota bacterium | reverse complement strand
CCGACCTCCCGCCAACACCAGGGCTACGGTGTTCTTGGTCAAGGCGCTGATGAATCGCGGTGAACGCATTTCTTGTACCATGATGCTGCCTCCCCTTTAGTCACTACCCCAAATACATTCCTATGCGATCGTCCGGTACAGATCGATATAACGCGCGGCGCTGGTGCCCCAACCGACATCACGCCGCATACCGTTGAGTTGTATCCGTTTGAAATCGCTTTCGTCCCGATAGCATTCGATCGCCCGCACAATGGTGCGATACAAGACGGCCGTATCCGTCTCGTCGAAGATGAAGCCGGTGCCATCCTCCGCTTTCGCGTCGGTCACCGAATCCGCCAGGCCGCCCGTCCTGCGCACCACCGGCGGCGTGCCGTAGCGCATGCCATACATCTGGTTCAGCCCGCAGGGCTCGAAACGGGACGGCATCAGAAAGATATCCGCTCCCGCCATGACCTGGTGCGACAACGCCTCGTCGAAGCGCACTGTGACCGAGGCTCTTCCCGGATATCGCTGCGCAAGCTGTTGATAGCGCCGCTCCAGATCCGTCTCGCCGCTACCCAGCACAACCAGTTGCGCACCGCCATCCAGCAATTTGGGCAGGCACTCCAGCAGCAGATCCAAACCCTTTTGATAGGTCAGTCGGCTCACTACACCGAGAACAGGCGCTTGGGCATTGGCTTCAAGACCGAGTCTCTGCTGCAATGCGTGCTTGACCGACGCTTTGGGTGCAAGATCACTGCTGTCGTAGGTGGTAGCCAGATATCTGTCGGTCGCCGGATTCCATTCATTTTCGTCGATGCCATTGAGAATGCCGCTGACGTCCCCGTTGCGCGCCGTGAGCAATCCCTGCATGCCGTAGCCCATCTCGGTCGTTTGTATTTCACGCGCATAGGTCGGACTGACCGTCACGATACGGTCGGCGTAATGCAAGCCCGCTTTCAGGAAGGACAGGTAACCGTTGAATTCCACGCCGTGCATATCGAAGCAGGATTGCGGCAGGTCGAGCGGCTGCAGCCAGTCGCGGTCGAAATTGCCCTGAAACGCCATGTTGTGGACGGTCATCACCGTCTTCGCATGCGTGCTCGGGATCATTTGCAGGTAGGCCGGGGCGAGACCGCTCTGCCAGTCGTTGCAATGCACGATGTCGGCGCGCCATGCGATTGGCGAAAGAGCGCTGCCCAGCATGGCCGCCACTTTGGACAACATGCCGAAACGCATCGCGTTATCCGGCCAGTCGCCGCCCAGTTCGTATTGATAGGGCCCCGCTACGCGAGAATAGTATTGCGGCGCATCCAGCACATATACCGGCACTCCGGTCTCCGGCATCTTCGCGCCCAACAGTCTCACCTCCGGTTGTCCTGCGAACGCTGCAAAGGTGGCAACCGTGCGCTTGTTTTCCAGCTTGTCCAACACCGGGGTATAACCGGGTATCAACAACCGCACATCTTCCCCCATCGCCTGCAGGGCGGCAGGCAGCGCGGCGCTGACGTCGGCCAGACCGCCGGTCTTGATCAGCGGGTGAACCTCGGAAGTGGCAAAAAGTATCTTCATTTGAGCGTGTTGTAGTGATGGATCAGTCCGTTCGTGGATGAGTCATGCGCAGTGATCTCGGCTCTACTGCGCAACTCGGCCTGGATATGGGTAGCCAACTGCTTCCCCAGTTCCACGCCCCATTGGTCGAAAGAATTGATATTCCAGACGATGCCCTGCACGAATATCTTGTGCTCGTAGAGCGCAATCAGCCTGCCCAGCGTGCGCGGCGTCAGCTTCCCGAACAGGATGGAGTTGGTCGGTTTGTTCCCGGTAAACACTTTGTGCGGCAGCAACGCTTCGATGGATTTTGCGTCCATACCGGAATTCTGCAGCTCGATGCGCGCTTCCTCTTCAGTCTTGCCGCGCATCAGCGCTTCGGTCTGTGCAAAAAAATTCGACAGCAGCGTCGGGTGATGCTCGCCCAGAGGATCAAAACCCTGCGCCGACGCGATGAAATCGGCGGGAACCATCTGCGTACCCTGGTGGATGAGCTGGAAGAACGCGTGCTGGCTGTTGGTGCCAATACCGCCCCACAGCACCGGGCCGGTCGCATAATCCGCCGGGACGCCTTCGCGATCGACGCGTTTGCCGTTACTTTCCATGTCGGCCTGCTGGAAATACTGCACAAAATATTCCAGCGTCTGGTCGTAGGGCAGCAACGCCTGGGTGGAGACATGGTGGAAATTGTTGTACCAGATTCCCAGCAGCGCCAAGACCACCGGCATATTCCGTTCAAGCGGCGCGCTACGGAAATGGGTATCCATCTCGTATCCGCCGCGCAGCAATTCCTCGAAGTTGTCCATGCCGGCGGCGAGCGCAATCGATAGTCCGATCGACGACCACAGCGAATAACGCCCTCCCACCCAGTCTGAAAATTCGAACATGTTCGCCACGTCGATGCCGAAAGCCTCGACCTCCCTGGCGTTGGTCGAGAGCGCCACGAAATGCCGGGCAATGTGTTTCGCATCGCCTGCACTGCGCAGGAGCCAGTCGCGCGCGGACCGGGCATTCATCAAGGTTTCCTGTGTGGTGAAAGTCTTGGAAGCCACAATGAACAGCGTGGATTCCGGATCCAGGCCCTGGAGGTTCTCCTGCAGATCCGTGCCGTCTACGTTGGAAACGAAATGCAGTTTCACCTTGTCGCAGTATGGATGCAGGGCACGGCACACCATCAACGGCCCGAGATATGAACCACCGATGCCTATGTTCACCACATCCGTGATGGGCTTGCCGCTATAGCCGCGCCATGCGCCGCTGCGGACGCTTTCGGTGAAGGTGCGCATCTTGTCCAGGACTCGACGCACGCCCGGCAGCACATCCTGCCCATCCACCATCACGGCAGCATGCTTCGCATCCGGCGCTGCGCGCAACGCGGTATGCAATACCGCCCGTCCTTCGGTGAAATTGATTTTCGCGCCGGAAAACATTTTGTCGCGCCACGCTTCCACGCGACGATCGCGCGCCAGGGCGCAGAGCAGCGACATCGTCTCGCGCGTGACAAGGTTCTTGGAATAGTCCAGCAGCAGATCGTCCATGCGCAGGGAGAATTGCGAGAAGCGATCAGGGTCGTCGTCGAACAGGCGGCGCATCGAAAGCCCGGAATTGGCAGCGAAATGAGCACGCAAGTCCTGCCACGCTTTTGATTGTGTCAATGCAGACATACTTCCCCCGATGCCGTCAAAGCACTCGCTGCAACACGACCCCGGCCAGCGGCGGCAATGTCAGTGTCAACGATTGCGGTTCTCCGTTCCAACTGATGTCCGAGGTGTCCATACCCAGGCCGTTGCCCATGTTGGAGCCACCGTAAAAATGCGAATCGCTGTTGAATATCTCGCGGTAACGGCCCTTGTGCCGCACGCCGACGCGATAATTTTCCCGCGGCACCGGTGTGAAATTGAGTATCACCACCACACACGATCCGTCGCGTGCGAAACGGCGGAAGCTCAATATCGACTGGTCCGCGTTGTTGCAATCCAGCCACTCGAAGCCTTCCGGCGTGAAATCCTGCTCATGCAATGCCGGCACATTGGCGTAGAGGCGATTGAGGTCGCGCAGGGCAGACTGCACACCGCTGTGCTCGCCGCGCCCCAGGAGATACCAGTCAAGTTCCGAACCAACCTTCCACTCGTGCCCCTGCGCAAACTCGTTGCCCATGAAATTGAGTTTCTTGCCGGGATAAGTCATCTGGTAGGCAAACAGCAGGCGCAAGTTGGCGAACTTCTGCCAGGGGTCGCCCGGCATCTTGTCGAGCAGGGATTTTTTTCCGTGGACCACTTCGTCATGCGAGAACGGCAGCATGAAGTTCTCGGTGTAATTGTAGAGCTGGCCGAAGGTGAGGCTGTTGTGGTGATAGCGCCGATGCACCGGCTCGTGCTCGATATAATCGAGCGTGTCGTTCATCCAGCCCATGTTCCATTTCATGCTGAAGCCCAGACCGCCAAGATAGGTCGGGCGCGACACCATGGGCCACGACGTCGATTCCTCGGCGAGGGTCAGCGTGCCGGGAAATCGCTCGTGCGTCATCACGTTCAACTCGCGGAAGAAATCCACCGCTTCGATGTTTTCGCGTCCGCCGTATTTGTTCGGCAACCATTGGCCTGCCTGACGCGAATAATCGAGGTACAGCATGGATGCCACCGCGTCCACGCGCAGGCCGTCGATATGGAACTCGCTCAGCCAGAAGTGCGCGTTGGCCAGCAGGAAATTGCGCACCTCGTTGCGTCCGTAGTTGAAGATCAGCGTCCCCCAATCCTGGTGCTCACCCAGTCTCGGATCTTCATGTTCGTACAGTGCAGTACCGTCGAATCGTGCCAGCGCGAAAGCGTCTTTCGGAAAATGCGCAGGCACCCAGTCGAGAATCACGCCGATGCCCGCGACGTGGCAGGTATCGACGAAATACCTGAAGTCGTCGGGCGTGCCGAAACGGCTGGTCACGCCGTAATAGCCGGTCGTCTGATAACCCCAGGACTCATCCAGCGGATGTTCGCTGATCGGCATCAGCTCGACATGCGTGAATCCCATGTCCTGCACATAGGGCACAAGGCTGTCCGCCAGCTCGCGGAAATTGTAGAAACGCCCGTCCCAGTGACGCCTCCACGAACCTGCGTGCACCTCGTATGCGTTCAACGGCTGATGGATCCAGTCGCGGTTGGCGCGCCGTTCCTGCCAGGCCGAATCGCGCCACTGATACCCGTCCAGCACAGCCACCCTGGCTGCCGTGCCCGGGCGCCGCTCGAAGCTCAAACCATAGGGATCGGTCTTCACGAATACTTGGCCGGAATGGCGGTTGCGTATCTCGAATTTGTAGAACTCGCCCAGCCCGATGTCCGGCATGAAGAGTTCCCAGACACCGGTGCTGCCCAGCGCCCGCATCGGACAGACTCGCCCGTCCCAGCCGTTGAAATCGCCCACCACGCTGACGCGTTCGGCATTCGGGGCCCACACCGCAAAACGCACACCCCACACCCCGTCGCACTCCATGTGGTGCGCACCGAGCATGCGATACGCCTGCTCCAGCCGGCCTTGCGAGAAAAGGTAAAGATCGTGCTCGCTGATGCTGCTGCCAAAACAATAGGCATCGTGCACTTCGACGGCGTGATTGAAGAAATTCAGTTTCAGGCGGCAGGGTGCAGGCAAGGCCTTTTTTCCCTGCCAGTGGTAAAAGCCGTTGGAACTGTCGCGCTCAAGCGGTTGCCAAGCCGCCCCGTCGTGGACGGAAATCTCGGTGGCATGCGGTTGAAAAACCCGCAGAACCCAGCCCGACTTGTTCTGATGCAACCCCAAGTATGAAAAGGGGTCATGATGACGCGCTTCTAGAATGGAGCGCTTGTTCTGGGTATCACTAGGCATCTCTTCGCTCCTTGGTCGCAATATAGCCTTTTAGCACGAGTGGAGCAATTCAAAAGCGAAAGTGTAGTTAAACTGTAACCAATAATTAATGCATATAACTTCAGGGTTTAGTCTTCGACGCGAACTTGTGGGTCTATATATATATTTGAATATTTGACCGATACCAGCATGATGAACGCACGATGCAGTTCGAAGTTGCAGTTACACGAATCCTTCGGGGCGTCTTGCCATGTCACATCACAGGGATTCACATCATCGTTATGGAAATCATGACCTTTGATCGACGTAAAGTCGTCCGAGCGAGCATTGCCAACATGTCGGTAGTGCATTACGAATATCCATGGACGACATCCATTTATGCGAATGCTCGCGTGGTTTTTTTCAAATATACAGTTTTCGCTGTATTGAGTGGGATATCTATATCGATTACCTTAGTACAAGCCAACTTTAAAGAATCTTTTGAATCCGGCAAGGTGGAGATAATTCCGATGAGATTGCCATGGCATACGTTATTTATATTTTTTTGGTTCGGGCTCTGCTATTTATTGCCAGCCAAGGCGGACATATACGAATACACAAACAATGACGGTATGGTTTACCTTAGCAATGTTCAAAAGAATAGCCAATACAAAGTGCTGATTTCGGCGCCACCGGAACCAACGACTGAGAAAGAAACTCCCCCTCAACCAGACAAATCTGTTTACAACCATGTTGACAAATCCAGTTATAACCAGCTCATTAAAAGAGTTGCTCGAAAATACGGTCTGGATAGTGCGCTGCTCCATGCGGTAATCACGGTAGAGTCCAAATATAATCCCAAGGCTGTTTCACATAAAGGCGCGGTGGGCTTAATGCAACTCATGCCAAAAATCGCCAGTCAATACGGAATTGACAACTTGTATGACCCCGCACAAAACGTTCAAGGCGGAGCGCAGTATCTACGCGACTTGCTGAATAAATTCAACGGGGATGTGAGTCTGGCTCTTGCCGCATACAATGCCGGCGAAATTGCGGTAGCGCGAAATGGCAATCGTATCCCTCCCTATCGCGAAACCAGGGACTATGTGCCAAAGGTATTGCACTTCTACAGGAAGTACCAAGCAAGCCAGCTATATTGAGCTAAACTCAGGCGCACGCCAGACATAAGTTATCAGATCAACCCCTAATTTGTTGTCGCCAGATAATTTGTACAAGCTCGTGCCATCTCGTCCCGGCTCATACTTCCAAGTTCCCCGGTGATGTCGTGATAAGCCTGTTTATATTCTTCCGCTTTCGTAACCTGATCTACCGTTTCTTTCGTGGCATCGCCGATCAGCGTCTTAATCTCCAGAAGATATTTCGATGCTTCCCGCGGATTAACGCTACTGCATGCGCTGAGAATGCCCCTCATGCGTCCCAATTGCCCTGGATCGACTGAAGGGTCCGCAAAATCAATTGTTGGATATGTCATCGCCGTAACAAGAACAAGAACTTGTATTCTCTTCATGATCATCCTCTCTGTTTCACTAGCATTCATTGAATTGCATTTAATGCGCGGCTCTAACAATTCGGAAAAATTGTCGCCCGCGGCTTCGACTGCGAAGGATCGGGACGCGGCGACTGGCGTATACAGTGGCCGTAGGCCATATATGAGTACCGCGCGTCGCACGATCCAGCCAAGAAGTCCCGCGGTAGATCGCTAAGACAATTGTGCCTCTTGCCATAACATCGACCCGGAATCACGGTATCAGCCAATTTGAGTCCGCGATCAAACGGCCGTCCTTAGGATCCGCGAAATGAACGACATATCCACCTTTGGATGCAAAACGCTGACCTGGCGCAAGCGACAGGTGCGGGTAATATCCGGTAATGATCCGGTGGGCAAGCATGTCCTGTACACGCTCGACGAGATAATCGGGTACAAAATTATCAGCCATATCACTCAGTGTCTCCGCAAGCAGGCCGCAGGCAAGGAACGTATCTGCCTGCACCTGCTCGTCTACGACCGGAATGTGCCTGATTGCGAACCAGCCGAGCGCATAATCAACAGGGACAATCCGCTTTTCCGGCAAATCGAATGTGTATGCGAGATGCGTGCGGCTGCGCCAACTCGACGGTAGCGGGGAATACTCGAGCCCGCCCATTAGCCCCGACATAAACACCGCAGTCGGCGAGGCTGGCGGGTTACCGAGCGCAGCAACATCGGGCGGTCGCAACCACAGAACGAGCACGTCTGCGTTTGAAGCCTTGCGCAACGCCCTGGTGACGCCCCGGCCTGAT
>JAJXUF010000144.1 GCA_021783175.1 Pseudomonadota bacterium | reverse complement strand
CTCCGACATCAGTCCGCTTGTAGCCTGCGAGTCAATTTATTATAAGCGGCAAAAAGATTTCCGACTTAATCCAAGAAAACGTTACTGAGCCGGGTCTACTTCACGGGCTCCTCACTTGCCTTCGAGGGCCATCTTGTCAAGAATTACGTGGTCCGAAAACTGCCGGGCAGGTCACGCTTGCGTACCACGCTGTGAAAAGGCCCCGGGAGTCTAGAGACTCCCGGGGCTGGATGAATCAAAACGGATTGTGATCGTTGGCGAACAGGTCCGACATTACGTTGACGCCGGCGTCACAAGCATGATTCAGGCACGGAAGCCGGAAACCCGCGTCGAGCGACTTCAGAAGCGAAAAGTGATTGTAGCGGTTTCCGCTCTGTACGCCGTGAACGCCGTAGCTGGTGTCGACGATCAGTGCGACCTGGTTGATGTTGGGCGCCAGGCTGTAGTCGTTTTCGTCCCAGACAATGATGATGGCATTCTTGCCATGCTGCCAAACGGGCGAGCGTTTGATCGCCGTCACCAGATTACGAACGGTCATATCGCCGCGCATCATCAGGGCGGGATTCAGGCCGTCCTGCGTGCCGTTGTCGTTCGGATCATAATTGCACAGGGGACCGGCATTGCCTTGACCGTGTTGGTCGTCGCACTGATTCGGCGCGATAAACGAGAAGTTCGGCACATGTCCGGAGCGCAGATCGGCGAAAAGACCGCGGTCACCGTTGAAACCCACGATGTTGTGCAGGCTGTTTCGGGGGTCAGTCCCCTCCTGCACGCTCCGAAAATAGACAAAAGGAACGTGTTTGGCCGCATAAAGCTGAACGATATCGCTCTGCGCAAGCGGTGGATTCACTGTCGGCTGAAATTGGGAAAAGTCCGTGAGGTTGGTGAAGAAACCGTCGCTGTAGTTCACCTTGTCTGCGCCTACCGACGGCATGTTCTCCTGATAACTCTTCCAGCTGTAATTTGAGGCCACAAGTTGGTCGACGATCGTCATGCCGTCAATGTTATTTGAGGCCGAGAGTGACTGAACTCCGTCAATGTTGATCTCGCCAGGAAGTCCCTGGGTTTCGTTCGTGGTGTCTAGGACCGGTGTTGCGGCATCAGTGCCGATACCCGAGATGGGGCAAACCGACGGGCTTGGCGGGTTGTCTGTTGCCGCGGTGCCCAACGCAAGATTGGTAAGGCACGAGCTATCGTGCCAATCGGGCGGGTTATCGGTCAGCACGCCGAAGTTCGAACCGCCGACTACCTCGAGATAGTTGGTGAGGCTCGGATGTCCTACAGCGAAGTAGTTCGTCGCCAGATTGGCAGACTGCGCCAACTGGTTGATGAACGGCATGTTAGGGTTATTGAGGACCTGGCTGTACCCGTGATTTTCCAACATGATGAGGAAAACATGGTCGAGGCGCGGAATGCCAACAGGGACGGGACCCTCTGCCGCGTGTCCTGTGTTTACCAGGGACGCAGTTAAGAGTGCAAGAGCTAGAGCTTTTACCTTCATTGTGTTGCCTCTATTGTCGTTATCTGGGTTGGGAGTATTGATTGCTTGTCCAGCAGCCTGCAGGGCTGTGGAAGCATAAGGACTTTAAGAGCCACGCATGTCTCTTTCATGACAGGGGCATCTCGGCGACGTGACGTGCTGCGCCAGGGAAAAATGCGCTGGGTCTGGCTGAATGGCTGCATTGGTGAAAAGGGGATTCGCGCGGCTCGCGGGGTCAGCAGACTTACAGGCTTAGTGATTCGAAAAAGGGAAACTCCTCGGCACCGCCGTCGCAACACGTACAGAACCGACTATGGATTTGGAGGTGGTGCGGATCATGGAAAGGTGTCAGAGGCCTCAGGGTGTCGTGGGCGTATTCTCGGCGGGGCATAGCGGCATAATCGCGTTGGGGGTCATGCCGTGCCGCGGGTGTTCCGGCATGTTATGTACTTGGTACCCGGGCTGTGCCGAAGGTACGGTTTACCAATCAATATAGATTGCATCAGTCAGACACTATGGTGCACGACAGCTGTTATTTCTTTCCTGCCTGGATTGACTGTTGCGCTACTGCTTGTGGTTGACATCAGCGTCAGTCAGTGTGTTCAGGAAGGCAATGACGTCGCGAATCTCCCTCTTGTTTAGCGCGGGCGCACCGCCGGGATGACGATTGAAAGGTGCATCGACGATGTCTACGTTGCGCCGGTAGCGCGCCGGCATGTCGTCGTATTTCACGACGGTGCCGGCTGCGTCCAGCGAATAGAAGAGAGCGGGCCGCAGATCGCGGTTGGCATACCAGTCGAGGACTTTTTTGAGGGAATGAAACACGCCATTGTGAAAGAACACTTGGCGCACAGCAACATTGCGTAGACTTGGTGTCAGGAACATGCCGCAGTATTGGGCTTGTTGTGCCATGTCTGTGCGAAACGGACCGCAGATGCCAAGGTCATAATAGTGCGGATTCTGGTTGGCAGGGATGTTCGGGTTGCGCGGGACGCCCAATGCTTCGTATTGAAAGTCTGTGAATAAGGGTGGCAAACCGTCTTTAGTGGGTTTGTCCAGATGGCAGGCAGCGCAATTGCCTTTGTTGGGATCATTAAAGGCAAGATAGCCACGGAGTTCAGCGCGGTTGAAGCGTGCTTTCCCCGCAAGCCAGGCATCGTATTTGCTGGTGAAAGGATGGAAACTCGGATCCTCGATCTGGAAGCGGGCGATTGCGAACATCGCCTCGGCTACTGCGAAGTGGGGGTCTTGGAAGATATTGTTGCCGAAGAGTTTTCGAAAATCAGCAGCATAATCCGCCCGCACAAGCTTTGCATCGACCTCGGCTGGTGTTCCAGCGTCCATTTCGGCCGGATTGAAAAGCGGTCCCATTGCCTGTTGCTGCAGGGTGTCGACCCGCCCGTCCCAGAAAAGGCCGCCTTGCGGAACGAGATTGCTTGCAGAGGCCAGCGGCAAGAGGGCGCTTTTTTTGATGGGAGCATGACCTTTGGCCCGTTGCGCTTGTCGTGCCAGGGACACGACTTTGTCGTTATCGCCCTGCGGGTCAGGACCAATGCTGAATGGTGGTTGGCGGTAAAGATAACGCAGTGAGGGCACTGCGCGAAAGCCGGCTGTCTGATCCGATGGTCCACCGAACATCACAGAATTCTTCCCCGGTGGACCGTAGGCGTGCGCGGGGCTGTGGCAGCTTGCGCAGGATATCTCGCCGGAACCGGATAGGCTTGGATCAAAAAACAGCTTGCGCCCCAACTGTGCCATTGCAGAAAGGGGCCGATCTAGCGGGTGAAACAACTTCATCGGATGCGGATTCAGACCCTGCGCCAGCCAAAAGGCATCCCGCGGTCGAGAAAGCCATGTGTGAATGGGGACAGGAGTTGATTCCAGTGCAAGGATGACAATAGATAGTGCCGCGAGAAATATCGTCGCCGTGCGCATCAAAATCGCCGGTTTGCTCGACTTCGAATGGATCTGGTTTGTGGTTGTTCTGCTGGCGACTAGCATGGATCTCGGTCACGCGATGCGGCGAGCGGGGAAGTGCGCACCCCGTCCCGGGGTGCGCACTTCGAACTTCCTGAAGCAACTTTCGACTGCACTGTCAGTCTTCGGCTGCTATCGGTCGTTCCGGGCGGAAATCTCTGGATGTGCGACCGGAGTTCCCGTTTGCGGGTCAAGAAACAGCGGTTGTTCATTGCGCGGCGCCCGGAAGTCGAACATGTTCATAATGCTGCCGGCCGTCGCATCGAACGACCCGCCACCGATGCGCTGACCCACTAGCCAGTTGTCTTCGATGAAACGCACGATGGAAGCCTGCGAAATCCGGTTATGGCTTACATAGTTGCGCTTGGCGTAAGGCGAAATCACCATAAACGGAATGCGCGTGCCAGGACCGCAACGGCCGTTGACCGGTTGACCGTCGAGACCACTGGCTGGCGTGCCGTGCCCACAGACGCCGGAACCATTAAGTTGATCTGCCACTGGATCAAACGAAGGGTTCGTTGTGGCCGCAAAGGCGTGATCGTACCAGCCGTCCGAGTCATCCCAGGTCACGATTACCGCGGTGTTTTTCCAGTCCGGCTGCCGTTCGAGGAAATTGACCACCTTGGTTACGAAGCTCTGTTCGTCCAGCGGATCCGAATAACCTGCATGACCATCCTGGTAGGCGACGGCCTTCAAGTATGAAACCGCGGGGAAGTGGCCTGTTTTGACTGCGGCAAAGAAATCTTGGAGACCGTACTCATGATTAGCGGGATCCCTGGTCTTGCCATCGGTCTCAAAGGAATGACCAATCGCGGCAAGCGAACTCGGGCGGGCGTGGGTCGGATTGGCCGTTGTCGGGTAGTACTGGAACCATGCGTGATGCGGTATGTAGTCGGTTACCGTTCCGTTTACGACGGTCGAGAAGGTACTGCGAGCGCATCCGGTGCTGCCATTGGCATTGTTCTGCGCCAGGTCGAAGCCGCCCATAAAACTGCCCCAGGAAATATTGCGCGCATTTAGCAAATCGCCGATATTCTTGCCGGCCATCTTTACTTGGTTTGTCTGGTTCGAGCACACGTCATAAGCGGGATCAACATCACTAATCACCGTATAGCCGCCATGGCCATCAGCAATGTAGTAGGAGCTCTTTGAACTCCGCACGATCTGCATGCCATTGGTCTGGCCGGACACGGCCTCAAGAGCACCGGGCGTTGACGGACCGTAGGTGTCCGTGTAGGCGTTGTCGCTCATCGCGAAGCGTTGAGCGTAATTCCACATGGCAGTCACGGTGTTGCCGTCGAAGTAACCCATTACCTGGCCCTTGGTCCCAAAGGCACCCACGCCACCGGACGTTCCTTTGCCGGTGTATCTCGGAAACAGGTCGGCTGCACCGGTGTCATACGCTTGCTGCTCTGGCGTGTAAGCGTGATTTTGATCTGCCGTACTGGCCTGAGTCCGGTCCAGGCGGTACGGATTGGCTGCATCAGAGCCGTTTTCCGGGTTGGTAAAGTTCGGATTGTTGGTAAGCAAGTTGTTGCTGACCAGATTGTTGACGCCCGGAGTACCCGGCGCGGCGACGAAGCGCGGCTCGCCCGCTGGGTTGGTCGCCTTGGGGTAGGTCGCAAAATAATGGTCGAACGAAACGTTCTCATCGTAGATCACGACGAGGTGCTTTATGGGCGTCAGCGTATGTGTCCGCGCAGCATAAAGGTCGTTCGTGCCGTTGAAATCCGCATTCGAACTGACCGCAAGCGCCTGACTTCCGGCATAGATTGTCAGGGCCGCTGTGCCGATGAGCAGCGGCAGTTTTGCAAGGCGATTTGCCATGGCAGATCCTCGTTTGTGGGCCTATCGTACGGGTGGGCAGATTGCCCAGTTTGCGCGCGAAGTAATATGTATGCATCCGCAAGGGAAGGTGGATGCTATCCGTCAAATTTGACGACGATGTGTCACCTTCATGGCAGTTGTGGTTGGACCCACCTGATCATTCCTTAAATCGCAATGCTACCGCCGTCAGGGCGCGATTTCTTGCAAAGCCGATCATTGCCGGTTAGTCGCATGCAAGAATTTCCCATGCTAGGCGGACGGCTAGAAATCTGGCCTTAGAGGATCGTTTTCGCTGGCGGCACCGCAGCTGAGGAAGGCAATGAGTTGCCGAAGGCGCCGTTTTGGCAGCTGTCACGGCCAATCGCTGACCATTTGCGGCTGAATCGACTGCCAAAGCCGAGAGGTTCTGCCGATCTCTCATGCAGGCATTGCGGTTGGCCGGGAAATGCTGTCTTGCTCTTAAATAAGGGTGCCCAATTTAAAATTGGACCAAGACTAAGACGATTGCGGGCAATAATCAAATACCTGACGTTGAAGTTGGGCCGCCTGCTGGTAGGCAGCCTCATGGTCAACAATCCTTCGCCGACGACACGGATAAGCTGCCGTTACTTGCATAGAATTTTATAGAAGAATCAGCCTTCCAGTTGCTACACAGAAAATATTTCCAGGAAGAAGAATGCGAAAGGGAGGCCGCGCTTCCTGCAAGACCGCTTGCTGGATACAGCAACTGCGTCCACGGGTGAGATGCACCGCAGTGGTATGAATCTTGCTCATTATTGACCGCATGTTTGAATTTCTAAAGGGGGGCGTAGCATGAAAATCCATAAGGCAGCGTTGAGTCAGCTTGGCGTTCTTTCCGTCACGGTAGCACTTCTTCTGGGGGCCTGCATGGGCGGTGGTTCTTCGGGTTCAAGCAGCAGCAGTAGCAGCAGCGGGGCCTATTGCAGCTCCGGGTACTGCTATTCGTATCTGGAAGGCATTTGCTGTCCGTCAAACGCGCCCTATGCGTGCGGCGGACAGTGCTATACCTATTCAGGTGGTGGTGGCTGCTCGAGTTACAAGACTCAGTGTTACTAATTTAGATGATTGCTTTGGCATAGATTGTTTTTGCAGGAAAGGTGCCGTCCTGCGTCGGACTGTCAGCGGCATCCCGCCATTTGCAGGAGGCTGGCATTCCTGATCGCGCCGATGGTCAGCTGTGACGCACACAGCGCGTTCGTCCGATCGCCGGCGTCTCCGTAGAATCGGGAGGATCGATGTGGGCGCACCTGTAATTTGACGGCCTGTTTAAAAGGAGATGCACCTTGCGCGATAAGAGAAGTCCATTGCTGCAGTTATCCTTGGCAATCAGTATTGTTGCGAACGTGATTCTGTTGGTAAAACTTTATCATCCGACGTTCATTAACGACCTGCGAACGGCTTTCCAGTCTCCACCGGCGGTTGTTGCCGCGGACCATGTATTGGGAAGGCCGGATGCTCGCACGACAATTGTTGTGTACATGGATTTCCAGTGCCCGTTTTGCGCGAGGTTTCATGAGTCCTTGTTGGCGCTCACGCGCACTGCCAGCGTAAGGGTGATATATCGGCATTTCCCGCTGGATGGCCATCCGTTTGCTTTCAAGGCCGCTGAGGCCTCCGAGTGTGCGAACGAGCAGGGAAAGTTTTGGCAGTACGGAGATGCGCTTTTCGAGCATCAGAGGGGCATGAACAATGACACATTCAGTGAATTGGCGACGGCCCTTGGGCTAAATGTCAAGGAATTCCAGACGTGCCTTGCCTCCGATCGCTACAAGCAGCGCATATTGGCGAACCGTGCTGATGGGCTGAGGCGCCATATTTTCGGGACGCCGGTGGTGTTTATTGACGGCAAACGGTTCAATGGCGTCGTGCCAGAAGCAAAACTGAAAAAGATCATTCAAAGGGACTCCATATCCTAGAAGGCAGGAGCGCGATTGAAAGCGACGACGCCAGCTATGATCACCGCACGGATAGAGGTTCCGCACGAACCTATTTCGGGAGAACAACTGCAGGCTCCCGGGCAACAGGGTACGCACCGCGTGAAAGGCAAACGGCGGCATTCACTGCTGATTGCGGCCGCAGTGATTGTGGTCTGTGGCGCGTACTACATGGAGCCTGGATCAAGGAAGCAATCGCAACCTGCGCAGTGGAAGCCCGCTGCCGCTGCAAGTGGAACGGTTCCGACTGTGGCAAGTCCATCCGCGTCGCGGGCGAATGTTTTGCCAACAATGCGAAGCAGTTTGGTCACGCCTGCGAACAATCACAGTCTATTGTTGATTGGGGTGGTGTTTGGCCGACAGAGCCTGGCGCTAGTCAGCGTTGACCACGGGCCAGCGCAAACCTATGCAGTTGGTGACAGTCTTGCCAAGAACATCGTG